>JAXHVQ010000115.1:0-19074 GCA_034189065.1 Cyanobacteriota bacterium | reverse complement strand
TTGGGAAACTGTCCAAAAAATCATGAAAATCAATCCCGGAAAACTGCCCAATTATTTGAGAGGGATAAGGGCTATGGAGCTGATCGTATCTACGTTTTAGCTTTCATGTCGCCCCCCCAGGCGATCGCGTCGCCATCGGGATTGACCAAACGGGCTAATTTTTGCTTAATCTGTACGTCAAACACCTCCCATTTCAACTTCGCATACTTGGCATTTTCATTGGCTCCTGCTAAAAAACCGATAGGAATTTCAAACCCTCCAGCAAAGGAACGTCCGCCCCCAAAAAAACGTCCCCGCGCATCTTGACCGAAAGCATCTTTAATAAATTCATCGGGATCGAGGGTAAGTTTGTTGGTACGCAACGACCCGATAATCACCTCAATTTCCTCTTCCTCCTTGCGAACTAAGCCATAAACAACAGCGGTATGAACATTTTCTTCTGTCACGAGGAAATCCGCCGCTTGGGGAATGGCATCGCGATTTTCGTAGCGCAGATAACCTACGCCAGCAAGGGAAAAACTATTGTCAATAACGCGATTTTTAAGCGATCGCTCAATAACTTCCATCACTTGGCGCGATCGCGACGATTGCAAAACCGCACTTAGCAACTGAGGATCGTAAAATCGACTCAAGTAGGCGGCTGCCGTAAAATCCTCTTCCTGTGCGTGCATTAACTGATTGGTATCCGATCGCAACCCGTGCATCAAAGCCGTCGCGCATTTCGTATGCAGCTTATTGTGCGCCTCCAACTGCAACAGTCCTGCCTGTAAATATTGAGTCAAAATCGTTGCCGTCGCGCGCACATTGGGACGCAAATCTACGTATTCTGCGGGGATATCGCCTTGGGGACTGTGATGGTCAATGGCAATAATGACGGGAATTTCAGCCTTTTCCAATCCAGCACTCAACTGACTCGTCGTTCCTTGACTGTCTATCCAAACGCATCCCCCATATCCCGATAAATCTCGTTCTTTGAGACTTTGGGAGCTCCAGCGCTGTGCGGGAATGCCAGCGAGTTTAACCAAGGCAATATTTTCTTGATGGGAAAGTGTCCCCGCGTAGACAATTTCTGATTGAATTTTATACTGTTGAGCGATCAGTTGGTAGGCCCAAGCGCTCGAAAGGGCATCGGGATCGGGAAAATCTTGGAGAACGATGAGTTGGCGTTCTCCCCGATGGCGTTCTAGAGTTTGTCGCAGATGGGAAACAATTTGTTCTGAGGAAAGGGAAGAAGGATCGAAGGGAGGGAGTTTGGGGCGATCGCGACCTTTGGCGTTAGCGGTTGATTCGTCGAGCGAGGGACTGTTCACATTCGTTGACTCGTGGGAATGCCTCGATCTTATACCAATTTTTTCGTCTTCCACGAGCAAATTTATTACCAGTCTTAGTTCGCTACCCGGTGCGGATGAGAACCGACACATCAGTCTCAACGCTGTTACCTGTGACCTATCGCTCTTCGCATTTCCACGTTAACGATCGAAGTTTTGTTTGCTTTTCCCTAAAAAATCTCAACGGGATCGGCATCAACGAGTTTCTGCATGGCAATGGCTCCAGAAATCAAACCCATCAAAATCGTTAGAACTAAAACAAGAAAAGCTCGACTGAAACTCATCGAGATCGGTAACAGCGTCGCTGTTTCGACAATTGCATACAGTCCTAAAGAAATGCAAAGTCCGGGTAAGTAACCCAAAACCGTTAAAATCAATGCTTCTTGGAAAACAACTTTTAATAAATAGCGATCGCCATATCCAATTGCCTTGAGCGTTGCGTATTCAGCGAGGTGGTCTGCCACGTCAGCATACAAAATTTGGTAAATAATAACCGTCCCCACGGTAAACCCAACCCCAGCGCCGAGATCGAAAATAAACCCAATGGCGGTGCTGGTGTTCCAATATTCTTTTTCAAAATTAATATACTCTTGTTTCGAGAAAACCCGAACGCTTTTTAAATGGTGCCTCATCTCCACCAATATCCGCTTAGCATTCGCTCCCGGTTCGAGTTGAATCAAGCCAATATCGATGAGTCCTTGGGTTCGATGGCGAAAGATGTGTAAAAAATTGGTATCGCTGGCAATTAACGTTCCATCGGTCCCGAAGGAAGTCCCCAACTGAAATAATCCTTCGATATTGACGCGCTGACCGCTGACTTCCGCTACTACAGCCTTGTTGCGTTCGTAGTCTTCGGCAATTGGACCAAACTCGGGACGAGACGCGCGATCGAATAAAACCACGTCCTCGCGTTTCAATTTCTCAAGATTCTCCCCAACTCCCGGCAAGTTTAAAAGGCGCTCTGCTGGATTGAACCCCACCGCAAAAATGAGGCGCGCGCGACGAGTTTTTAGATTTTTCCAAACTGCGAAATCGACGTAAATTCCGCTGACTGACTTGACTCCTCGAATGCCAAGCGCTCGATACAAATGGCGTTGGGAAAAACTTTCCATTGAAATTGAGGAGGTGGAAAGAGGACTGAGTAAAACAATATCTGCTTTTAAGCTTTTGTGTAAGCGGACAGCACTGTCAAACAGAGCGTCGCGCAGTCCGAGTTGGAGGAACACGAGCATAACTGCGAACCCTATGCCCATCAGCGCAATGAGGAACCTTATCTTTTTGTGGGTGAGTTGCAACCAAGGAAGAGGAATTGTCATTATTATTACTGGGATTGCATAAATTAAATAAATATGTAGTTGTATTTATTTAAGTGAAAGCTGCTGCGCTTCAAAAATAGTCAGTATTGTTAATGAACCAACTATACAACTTTAAAGATTGCGTAAAGTATTACTGCAATCTCAACGCGAAAATATTCAATCACAATCGCTTATGTTTAAGGGAAGTTTAACTGAGCGCTCCGGTATGTTTGCGTCTTTCCTTTTTTGAAGTCTTGTGAAGCGTTGTTTCAATACTTGAAGTTCGCTCGAGCTGATTCGCGATCCCCGGAGCTAGAATTCGGAGCGAACTGAATTTAAATTTTATTTAAGAATTCGATAGAACCTTTACTGAAAGTTAGATATGGGTGCTTAAGCTTGGGGGCTGGAGAGAGTGCGGTTAGGATTTACAACTCTTTACAGTAAATGTAAATCATTTTTTACGTCTATAAGTATTTCTAAAAATTAACAATTCCAAGAGTTTGTGAAGTCTATCTTTCAAACAAGATTTGCCTTTTAATGAAGCCTAAGACAAGCAAGAACGAACTCTTTCAGATTGAACTCAAGAGGAACTCAATGAAAAATTCATTTTTACCCCCTTCGCTTTTCAAACAAGCGACACCAATATTAGGAGCAGCAGCGTTAGGCGCGATCGCGCTTCTCGGAGCGCCGGAGGCAGTAAAAGCCCAAGGAGATTGCAGCCTAGCCAAAGATGGACCGGATTGGGTGTCTACTTGTCCCGCAGGTGTAGATTTTTTCCCAAAGTCGAAGGCGACCCTTGATTTTTGGTTGTTGAATCCAGATGGAAGCATGGGCGATCTCATCAACCTAGAGCTTTCAGGTCCGACAACCGTGACCCGAGAAGCTGGAATGGAAGTTGGAGCGGGCGGAATTATCGAAACGACAATCGAACAAACGTGGACGGGGGAAGGTGTTACGCTGACTGGAATGGGAACAGGAGAAATCCAAGATATAGATGGCGACGGTCGGGCAAGCAGCTTCTTTAATGTTTTTGCGGAAATTGAGGGGCCCTTCGGTACACTTCGCAATATGGAACCCATCACCGTTTATGGCGATCGCTGGCTGCTCGGCGTTCCTCCAGATGCAGTCCCCGGCGAATCTTTTACTGATACTTCTCCTTTTTTCACTGCCGCACAATTGGCTGAATGTAACGCGGCAGACCCGGTGGCTGCAATTATCTATTGCGGGTTCGATCCTGTAGACTTCTATGGTGCCGGTCTAGATGGAGAATTCGGCACGGGTGATGATATCAAAGTCGCCGTATTGCACGCCGAAACGCACATTGTTCCCCCAATTCCCGAACCCTCAGCCATGTTAGCGTTGGTTGGACTGGGGACAATGCTAGGCTTCACGAAGCGAGGGAAATCTAAGAAGTCGTAAAAGACAAAGTGCGCCCCAACTAAGGGTTTGGGGTGCATTTTGTCCATTTTGTTCACACCTATCGCACGAGAAGAAACGAGATGAACCGTTCATTTTTCCCCATTTCAATGTTCAAGCAAGCAACCCCCATCCTGGGAGCAGCAGCATTAGGCGCGATCGCGCTGACGAGCGTTTCAGGAGCTAAAGCCCATGCCTTTACCTTTGATGCTGGATTTGACTTTTTTGCAACACCCGATACCCCTCAATCGTTTGTAGATATAGATTTAGGGTCAGGCAATATGGTAAGTATCCCCTTAGTAGGCAACCCGTTTGGTCCGGGGAATACCGACACTATAGTTGAGCGCAAAAATGGCTGTACTTTAGATAACGACGGCGATTCTTGCCTAGTGGACATAGAAGTGGTTGCTGTATCTCACAAGAGTGACGGAGCTGTAAACATCCAAGGTAGTCTTTTCAACGTGGATATTATCAGCGGCAGTTTGCTAGGTCAGCCAGCTAATCCTATGGGGCAAATGGCCGTTACCCGTACTAATGCTAATGGAGGGACGATAGAGCTTCACGGTCCAAATAGTGGTGGACCGGGACTTCCCCTCGATTTCCAAGCAACCTTTACCGAGGTCGGAAATCCTGGAAATTCTTTCATGGTTTTTGACAGTATTGATTTTGGTGTGGGGTCAACTCCCTCTAGTCTCTTTTCAATCAACCCCGGTCCGATGCCCGCACACACGCCAAGTATGCCTGCGGGTGGCTTCTATGCCGGAATCGATCCAGTTACGGGGGGCAAAGAGCAATGGGTTCATGTCGCCCCTGGTAAGGCACATTTTTTTGTACCAGCGATGGTTCCCGAACCGTCCGCAATGCTAGCTCTCGCCGGGTTTGGGACGATGCTGGGATTGATGAAGAAACGGAATTCTAAGAAGTCGTAAAAAGACAACGATGCGCCCCGACGATTTTGCGTTGGGATGCAACACGACTCGAGATCGAGTCCGTGCAAGTTTCGATAAATTCCTGAAGATGCTGGATACAAGCGTTGTTTGGCGGGCAAGGCAATCTTTAACTTCAAACTTTACGCTACGCCCGCCCTACTAGGCTGGCAAACTTAAAAAGTTGGTTGAGGATTTTCTCAAACGCTTATCTGGTCATCTATCTAGGAAAATTTTACCCCCAGTTTTAAGCTTGCCGAGCTAAGTAGGTGGGCGTAATTAAAAGAACAATATCTCCAGCTAAAACCCTTACCTGGCAAGGAATACGGTTTTCGAGGTTATGCGTTTATTTTTGCCCACCTACTTACTACGCTTATTTTGTCCGATATGCGCTCGATTTAGCACCGCGCACTTCCCCAGATTGCCGCCAAAGACCGCCATCTTCAGAAGTCCGAAAAACCTATGTCGCAAACTTTAATTCCAACCCCAACTGGAAATTCAACTTCAAAAAACAAGTTAACTTTTTCGTTACTTTCCCTTCGCCAATTTCTCTTTAGTATTTCTCCAGAAGAGGCGACTTTCGCGCGTCGGGGATTTTCAAGTAGCGATGCTCGAACTCGGCAACAATTAGAACAAGTCGGTCGTACATTTCTCCAAGGCTATCATGCCGCGATCGCGCAACCCCAACCCGACTTGCTCGTCCCCCAACTCAACACAATTCCCCTAGAATGGCGCGGTTTCGCCTTCGAGGGGGCAGGTATGGGTTTGGCGCTACTCGATAAACTTACGCCCTGGAGATGCGATCGCATCCAAACCTTTCTCAACGGTGAGGGCAATGCTCATACTTATATGGTTCATGTCGGCATCGGTTGGGCGATCGCGCGGTTGCCTTTTTCGATCCCCAAAGCGCTAGCACAACTCGATCCCCTCTTGGGTTGGTTAGCGATCGACGGTTATGGTTTTCATCAAGGTTACTTCTACTGGCAAGATTATATCGAGCGTTTCGCGATGCCGCAAAAGCTCTCTGGCTATGCGTCCTGTGCGTTCGACCAAGGACTGGGCCGCAGCATTTGGTTTGTGCGGGGGGCAGATATTCCTCGCATTGCGCAGACGATTCAACAATTCCATCCTGGGAGAAGAGCAGATTTGTGGAGTGGGGTGGGTTTGGCTTGTACCTATGCCGGGGGAGTCGAGAAGGACGCGATCGCTGCCCTCCAAACCGCCGCAGTCGGATATCAGCCCCAACTCTCTCAGGGAGCGACTTTTGCTGCCAAAGCGCGGGCAAGAGCGGGCAATCTCACCGCCCATACCGAAATGGTTTGTCAGATGTTGTGCGGGATGTCTGCCACAGCAGCAGCAGAAATCACCGATCGCGCCCTCGAAAATTTGCCCTTAATGGTTCCAGACAACCGAACATCGCCCGCCTACGAAATTTGGCGGAAGCGCATTCAAGCTCAGTTTGGGGAATAGGGAATAGGCAATTGGGAATTGGGAATTGGGAATAAGCTGACGCGCATTTAAAGAGCGGAACTCACTACTGCCCACTGCCCACTGCCTTTCGGAGAATTTAACATCGCCATCTAAAAGCCGAACAGCTTAGGGAATCATGAAAACTTTAATAACGTTTGTTAAACGCCATCTCAAACGGTTTGTCGCCGTTCTCATCGTCGTCAGCTTATTTAGCTTCACCCGTCTACCGGCACTTTCGGCGACGGAACGCGACCTTTTAGCCTCGCATTTTAAGTTTACTGCTTTGCCGCTGCCCGAATTAGCGGGAGTTCCCAAGAAGTTCGCGCGATCGGTTCATCCCAGTCTAGAACAGCATTCGGCTTGGATTTCTGCGGTGGGTGCGGCGGTGGCGTTGAACGATCTCGACGGCGACGGACTTCCCAACGATGTCTGTTACGTGGATCCGCGCAGCGATCGCGCGATTGTTGCCCCCATTCCCGGAACCGTGCAACGCTACGATCCCTTTAGTTTAGACCCGTCGCTGTCCTACGATGCCTCGACAATGGCACCGATGGGATGTTTGCCGGGAGATTTAAACGAAGACGGCGCAATGGATATTATTGCGTACTACTGGGGACGAACGCCCATTGCGTTTCTGCATCGGGGAGCAAACGAACAATTCCTCGGGCAGCAGAGTTATACCCAACAAGAAGTCGTACCCATACAAGAACGATGGTACACCAACGCGGCAACCTTTGCCGACCTCGATGGCGACGGTCATAACGATCTGGTTATCGGCAACTACTTCCAAGATAATGCCGAAATTCTCAACGCCAACGGGACGGGAGAAGAGGAGATGCAGCATTCCATGACGCGCGCTTATAATGGCGGGCGCGATCGCATCCTGCGGTGGACGGGTGCAACCGCAGGGACAAATCCAACGGTACAGTTTGCCGACATTTCAGGCGTTCTCGACGAACAAGTCGCGCGCGGTTGGACGCTGGCGGTGGGTGCCGCAGACTTGGATGGAGATTTATTGCCCGAACTCTATTTTGCCAACGATTTTGGGCCGGATCGACTGCTGCACAACCGATCGCAACCCGGACAGATGCAATTCGCCCTTTTGGAGGGTCAAAAACACCTAACTACGCCCAATTCTAAGGTTCTGGGTCGAGATTCTTTTAAAGGGATGGGCGTTGATTTTGCCGATATTAATCGCGACGGCTTATTTGATATTTATGTGAGTAATATTGCCGCTGAATATGCCCTCGAAGAAAGTCATTTTCTCTTTACAAGTACGGGAGAAACTGATAAGATGAAACAAGGAATTGCTCCCTACGACGATAGCAGCGAACCTTTGGGACTATCCCGCAGCGGTTGGGGTTGGGAAACGAAGTTCGGCGATTTTAATAACGACGGAACCCTCGAAGCGCTACAAGCAACCGGCTTTGCCAAAGGCGAAGTGAATCGCTGGCCGGAATTGCACGAACTGGCAATGGGAAACGACCAACTTTTAAGCAATCCGAAAAGTTGGTTTCGCTTCCAAGTCGGAGATGACTTAAATGGAAATCAGCCCAATCCTTTCTTCGTCCAAGGCTCCGACGGTCGGTACTACAATTTAGCACAAGAATTGGGACTCAATAGACCCCAAGTGACGCGGGGAATTGCCACAGCAGATGTGGATGGAGATGGAGATTTAGATTTCGCGATCGCCAACCAATGGGATACCTCTTATTTCTATCGAAACGAGAGTCAAAACAGTGGAGCGTTTTTAGAACTGCGTCTCCAGCAATTATCCGGTTCACCCGCAGTTGGTGCAATTGCTAAAGTTTCTCTGCCAAACGGACAGAAACTCATTGCCCGAGTCGATGGCGGGAACGGTCATTCTGGTGCGAGAAGTCCCGAACTTCACTTCGGTTTAGGTGAGGTCAACGTAGAGAGTCAATTGCCCGTCGAAGTGCAATGGCGCGACACTGAGGGACAAGCCCGCCAAGCAAGTTTTAATTTATCATCTGGGGTGCATACAGTGCTGCTCGGTCAAGTAGCATCAATCGATTCTAAGTAGGTGGGCAAAAATAAACGCATAACCTCGAAAACCGTATTCCTTGCCAGGTAAGGGTTTTAGCTGGAGATATTGTTCTTTTAATTACGCCCACCTACTTAGCACGAGCTAGGAAGTCAAAAAGTCCTCTTTGAGGGCAACTCAATGTACTGTATGTTTTAAGGAGAATTGCAACATGAATTTCTTGGATTCTACAAAATTAGCCGTTGTTGGAACGGTGGGATTGAGCGCGATCGCTGTTTTAGGTGTTTCACAATCTGCGAAGGCAGTAGACTTAAAAAAAGGTATCGATCAATTCATAACATTCGGAAACGGTCAGAGTTCAATAGTTTTGCCAAATATTGGTATTGTTCCTCTTGTGGGAACTCCTGTTAACCCTCAGCTCTCTCCCGCAGATACTGTCCTGGAGCGACTAGAAGATTGTACTTTTGTAGACGGTTCTTGTACAGTTCCACTTATTATTCATGAACTCAACCTGCAATCTGTCAATCCTGTAGATTTATCTCCTTATGGTCTAGAAACTTCCACTGTTCTTATCCGACTCAACGGCTACCAAGAAACCGGATATATTACGATTAATGAAGAACCCAAAACCTGGAGAGCAAATTTACCGGTTAATGCCATTGCTTTATTTCCCGATTATACACCAATCGTAGTACCTGGCATTGGTCCCCTGGAGTTTTACGCAACGGCTGCTGGAGAAGAGTTAATTGGAGATGGCACTTATACTAGCACTCAACGATTTGATGCAGCAGGTATATTTGTTGGACCTTTTGTTACCGACCCGAGCCTTTCAGCTCCTCAGCCTCAAGAAATTCATGAAGTAACGCCTATTTCTACTCCTGAACCTTCTGCAGTTATACCTCTCGGCTTAGTAGGATTGTTAGGATTATGGAGAGCAAAGACAAAAGGTTTTTTAAGCAAAACTAACCGCTGAACCTAAACACTGCAACTAAATTGAGCCAAAAATAGCTCTGTCTTGTCTGGTAGAACTAAAAACAGACTTTGTGGGCAACTTAACGCGAGTTCTAAAAACAATTTGTTCGATACTCAATATGAAAATCTTAAATGTTTCAAAAATTGCTGTTGTAGATGATGCTAGACCAAAAAAAAAATGGCTACATACAGCTTTGGTTATTGCTACTGTTACAGTTAGTAGCGCAGCAAAGGCAGCTACGATGGAACCGCTCACGCAGTATTGTCCGGAGGGCGATGTTTTTATCCCATCAAGCAAAATTTGTGCTATCACTTTAGATACAACAGTCAATGGCAGTCCCGTATTTGTGCATTTGGATGCTACCACCTACCACACTGGGATAAATCAGGTTGAGTACAATTTATTAAACCCGATTGTAGTGACCATACCTGGTTTGGATGGAGATCGAGTAACACTCAATCAAATTTCAGTATTTCTCGATCCGGTCTTAAAGTTTGAGGCATCATTTACCGATTTTGGGGAACCAAGTCCGTTTGACGTGACATTTACTTCTTTTCCCTTCGGTTCAGTCGTGTCAGTTGCAAGTTCTTTATCTGGTGTTTTAACTGATGGTAGCCAGCCTAAAAATGGAGTCAGTTTGGCGACCCCAGGATTACTACAATATGACTTCTTAGACGCGACTAATGCTGTAGTAGATTCTTTTGACTTTGGTTCTCAAGTCTCTTTCGCTGCTGGCCCATCAAACGGAAGCGGAGACAGTCATCTTTACGGACCCTTATTTGTGGAAGATTCGCTAACCTGTAATACCGTTGGTTGTGGCAGGTTACAACTCAGCTTAGCCTTTACAGGTTCAGGTGGTGGCGATCGCTATAACTTCAACAGTCGGTCTGATATTACAGTTCTCGAACAAGTTCCCGAACCTTCAACCGCTGTTCCCATCGCCTTATTTGGATTGGCAGGACTGTGGTTTTTAAAGAAAAAGCATCTCTCTAAATAAAGTTAAAAGCTCGGGTTTTATCGTTGTGTCCAGCGGTCGCTTGGAGCCAACGATAGAATACCCGACCTGTGTTAAGTTTTCCGCTCAGCTCTGATTGTTTAAAAATGATTGCAAACAACATTTGGCATAAAAACCATCGCCTCGCTGGACTGCGCCGTTTTGCGATCGCGATTTCCATCCTCAATCTTCTAGGACATACTATCTTAGGCTTCGAGCAATCTTGGGCGCAACCTTTAATCGCTCTCTTAACAGCCTACAGTACCGAACTCATTCTCGAATTCATCGACGCTAAAACCAATCAACGTCCCTTAAATTGTGCGGGCGGACTGCAAAATTTTATTGATTTTCTGCTCCCCGCTCATATTACCGGACTAGCCGTTGCCATGTTGCTTTATGCCAACGAACAACTATTCCCTATTGCCTTTGCAACCGCCGCTGCTATTGCGTCAAAAGCAGTCTTTCGAGCCCCTATTGCCACTCGCACTCGCCATTTTCTCAATCCCTCCAACTTTGGCATTACTTTAACTCTATTACTGTTCCCTTGGGTGGGCATTGCTCCGCCCTATCAATTCACCGAAAATCTTGACGGCGCGGCAGATTGGATTTTACCGGGACTCATCGTAATTTCAGGGACGATTCTCAATGCTAAATTTACTCACCGTCTCCCTTTAATTGGCGCTTGGGTTGGAGGATTTATCCTTCAAGCAGCCTTGAGAAGTGTCATTTTTCATACGCCGATCGCGGCCGCATTAATTCCTCTGACAAGCGTGGGATTTGTCCTTTTTACCTTTTATATGGTGACCGATCCTGGTACGTCGCCCCTCGTTCCCAAAGATCAAATTATATTTGGTTCGGCAGTAGCGATGGGTTATGGACTATTAATGCTTTCCCATATTGTTTTTGGCTTTTTCTTCTCCCTGACTGCTGTTTGTATCGTGCGGGGCTTAATAATGTACGTCCGAGATTGGACGAGTAAAATGGCAACTTCGAGAGAAACAATATTCGCACCTGTAACTGTGGGAGAAGCGTAAACGGGTTCGGGTTTCGGGGTTCAGAGTTCAACAAATTGGATATTAAAAACTCATAACTCATAACCCATAACTCAGGGGTGTATTGACTCAATGCAGACAGGACTTACGAAGTTGCAATGGTGCGTTACGCTTCGCTAACACACCCTACAAATCTAATTTTAGAAGCTTCTTCAATGACGAATGATAAATAACGAATTAAAACTATGAACCCTGCAATTGCAATTGTCGGTTTAGCTTGCGAATACCCCGATGCGCGATCGCCTCTCGAACTGTGGGAAAACGCTCTCGCCCAACGTCAGGCTTTCCGGCAACTTCCCCCCGAACGCCTCAACCTTAACGACTATTTTTCGAGCGATCGCGCCGCCCCCGATCGCACCTACGCCAGCCACGCCGCCCTCATCGAAGGCTACAACTTCGATCGCGTGGGCTTCCGCGTCCCCAGCACCACCTTCAATTCCGCCGATCTCGCCCACTGGTTAGCCCTCGATATCGCCGCCCGCGCCTTAACCGATGCCGGTTTCCCCAACGCCGAAGGACTGCCGCGCGATCGCACCGGAGTCCTCCTCGGCAATACCCTCACCGGCGAATTCTCCCGCGCCAACGTCCTGCGGCTGCGCTGGCCCTATGTACGCCGTCTCGTGGAAAAGGTCTCGATCGAACAAAATTGGGACTTACAACAGCGTCAGCGCTTCCTAGAGCAGTTAGAAGCGCAATATAAACAACCCTTCCCCGAAGTCGCCGAAGAAACCCTCGCCGGCGGACTCTCCAACACCATCGCCGGACGCATCTGCAACCACTTCAACCTCAACGGCGGCGGCTACACCCTGGATGGAGCCTGTAGTTCCTCATTGCTTGCCGTAGCCAACGCTTGTACCGCCCTCACAATGGGAGATTTAGAAGTTGCCTTAGCCGGAGGCATTGATTTAAGCCTCGATCCCTTTGAATTAGTCGGTTTTGCCAAAACCGGAGCCCTCGCCCCCGAAAAAATGCGGATTTACGATCGCGACTCCGCCGGATTTTTACCCGGAGAAGGGTGCGGTTTCGTCGTCTTGATGCGGTACGAAGATGCGATCGCGCAATTCCGTCACATTTACGCCGTCCTGCGCGGTTGGGGCATTTCTTCCGATGGCAGCGGCGGCATCACTCGGCCGGAAGTGGCAGGGCAGCAATTGGCCCTGGAACGAGCCTATGGTCGAGCGGGTTTCGGGCCTCAAACCATTGCCTACTTCGAGGGACACGGTACCGGAACCCACGTCGGCGATACAACGGAATTACGCGCCCTCGCTCGAACAATTCAAAAAAGCCAGACCAACGGAGAAACGCTAGCACAACCGGCTGCCATCGGTTCCATCAAAGCCAATATCGGCCATACCAAAGCTGCCGCCGGAGTCGCAGGACTGATTAAAGCAACAATGGCGGTTTATAGCCAAACCTTGCCCCCAACCACAGGATGCGAAAACCCCCATGCCGAATTCAGCGGCAAAACCCCCGCCCTGCGCGTTCTCGATCGCGCCGAACCCTGGCCTAAAAACGCGCCCCGACGTGCCGGGGTTAGCGCGATGGGATTTGGCGGCATTAATGCCCATCTCGTTCTCGAAGAAATCGGCTCGACGGCAGGAATTCAAAGTCTATCTCCTCAACCCGAAGAATACACAACAAATAGAGAGATGGGGAGACAAGATAGCGAACTGTTTTTAATGGGGGCGACAACCCTCGAAACCCTCGAGGCGCAAATCGATCGCTGCCTAGCGATCGCGCCCCAACTCTCCTACGCCGAAGTTACCGATCTCGCCGTTCAACTGGCTAAAACCTTAGAACATCAACCCATTCGAGCCGCTATCGTTGCTGCCAATCCCCCCGAACTGGTAACCGGTTTAGAAACCCTCAAATCTTGGCTGTCACAGGGAATCTCCCATCGCCTCGATTCCCAAAAAGGCGTATTCTTGGGAACCGAAGTCGCGCCACCTCGCATCGGCTTCCTGTTTCCCGGACAGGCAGCCCCCACCTATGTCAACGGCGGCGCTTGGAGTCAGCGTTTTCCCAACCTTCGGGACTTATACGATCGCGCCGATCTCCCCATCGGAGACAATCCCCAAAATACCGCGATCGCGCAACCGGCTATTCTCACTGCTGCCCTTGCCGGACTGCAAACCTTAAACCATTTTGGCATCAAAGGCGCGATCGCCGTCGGGCATAGTTTGGGCGAACTAGCAGCCCTCCACTGGGGAGGAGCCTTCGATGCCGACACCCTGTTACGGATCGCCAAAGTTCGGGGTAAAGCAATGGCTTCCTTGGGGCATAACTCCGGTAAAATGGCCAGTATCCTCGCCGATCGCGCAACGGCAACTTCTCTGCTCCACGGCGCTCG
Organism: Cyanobacteriota bacterium; assembly: GCA_034189065.1. Lineage (GTDB taxonomy): Bacteria > Cyanobacteriota > Cyanobacteriia > Cyanobacteriales > Spirulinaceae > FACHB-1406. Next base: position 5,265 of record JAXHVQ010000115.1, on the reverse strand, counting down.
AGTCGCGATCGCCGGATTCAATTCGCCCCGTCAAACGGTGATTTCGGGCGAAGCCGATGCCATTGCCACCGCCCTCGAACGAGCGCGCCAACAAGGACTCAAAGCCATTCCGTTGCCCGTATCGAGCGCCTTTCACTCCCCCCTCGTCGCTCCCGCCATCGGTCCCCTCGCCAACTATCTCGCCCGACTCTCTCTGCAACCGCTTCAGCGTCCCATTGTGTCCACCATCACCGGCACAACTCTGGCAGAGGGAGAAGACTTGCGATCGCTCCTCTGCACGCAAATTACCGCTCCCGTGCGCTTCATCGAAGCCGCAACCCAAGCCGACTCCCAAGTCGATCTTTGGCTCGAAGTCGGTCCCGGTCGCGTTCTTAGTGGGTTAATGGGCGATTTTGTCAAGACCCCCGTCATTCCCCTGGATGCAGGCGGTTCTTCCCTCAAAGGATTGCTACGCGCGATCGGTGCGGCTTGGACGTTGGGCGCGCCCATCAACGCCGAACCCCTCTTCGTCGGACGATTTGCCCGTCCCTTCAATCTCGACTGGCAACCCCAATTTTTCGTCAATCCGTGCGAGCGGTTTCGGAGTTCAGAGTTCAGAGTTCAGAGTTCAGAGTTGAGAGTTGAGAATTCAGAGTTGAGAATTCAGGAGTCAGAGGTAGGGAATTTCAGTGAAACGTCTGTAGGGGCGGGGTCTCCCCGCCCAGAGAAGGTCTCTCCCCGCCCGTACAGCATTCAGGAAACGAGAAAACATTCGACGGACTCGGCGGACACCATTGTCCGCCAACTGGTCGCCGAACGGACAGACTTACCCTTGTCCGCGATCGCCGATGACAGCCGTATGCTCAACGACCTCCACCTCAACTCCATCAGCGCTAGCCAAATCGTTACCGAAGCCGCTCGCCGCCAAGGACTTTCGCCCCCGACAACCCCCACCGACTACGCCAATGCGACCATTGCCGAAGTCGTCCGCGCCCTCGAAGAGCTTGCCCTGAACGGCAATTCGTCGGCTGAGGAACAACCCCAACACCTTCCAGCAGGCGTTGATACTTGGGTCAAATCCTTCATCCTCCAACGAGTCGAACGTCCCCTCATTCCTAATCCTGAAAATTTGGCGACAGCGCGATCGCCCGGTCAATCCTCTGTAGCGAACCTTAAGGTCAACGATCGAACCCCTCCCGGACAATGGCGCGTCTTCGCACCGAACGACCATCCCCTAGCACTTTCTTTGGAACAAGCCTTCAACGAATGGGGAGGCGACGGCATTCTCGTTTGCTTGCCTCCCGAACCGGACGAACGTCATTTAAACCTCCTGCTGAGGAGTGCAAAAGCCGCCCTCGAGCAAAAATCGACTCATTTCGTTCTCGTCCAGCACGGCGGGGGTGGCGGCGGTTTCGTTCGGACCCTCCATCAAGAAATTCCCCATCTCAACACCTGTATTGTAGACTTGCCCTTCGACTGTCTGCACCTGGGCGATCGCGTCCTCGCCGAAGCCAAGTCTGCCCGAGGCTTTGTTGAAGTCCAGTATGATGCTGCTGGCTGCCGCTACGAAAGCGTTTTGCGCTTGTTGCCCTCGGAATCTTCCCGCGCCGCCATCTGTAAATTTAACGCAGAAGACCTGCTTCTCGTAACCGGAGGCGGGAAAGGCATCGCAGCCGAAAGCGCCCTCTCCCTCGCCCGAGAAACCGGCATCCGACTCGCTCTTTTGGGGCGATCGCAACCGGAAAGCGATGCCGAACTGGCTGCCAATTTGGAACGCATGACGGCTTCGGACGTTCAATTTCGCTATCTCGCCTGCGATGTCACCGATGGGGCGGCGGTACGACACGCGATCGCGCAACTTGAAGCGGAGTTCGGTCCGGTGACTGCTATTTTGCACGGTGCGGGTCGCAATGTTCCCCAACTCCTCAACTCCCTCGACGAAGGGGATATCCACCGCACCCTCGCACCCAAACTGCAAGGCTTGCGCAATATCCTCGCCGCCATCGATCCCCATCAACTCAAGCTGTTGCTTGCCTTTGGCTCAATTATCGCCCGAACGGGGTTGCGCGGGGAAGCGGACTATGCCCTGGCCAACGAATGGTTAGCCAGTTTCGTCCAACGCTTCGGCCAAAACTACCCCGACTGCCGTTGTTTGACGGTGGAATGGTCTATTTGGTCGGGCATGGGGATGGGCGAACGTTTGGGACGAGTCGAGATGTTGAGACAGCAAGGCATTACTCCCATTCCCCCAGATGCGGGCGTGGCGGTGCTGCATCGCCTAATTGCGCGCGCCTCGGTTAAAGATCGACAATTGCCCGGTTCTGTGGTCGTTTCGGGGCGCTTGGGAAACCTCCCAACCCTTAAATGGGAACACAAGGAACTCCCTTTCCTCCGCTTTTTGGAACATCCTCGCATTTGCATTCCGGGCGTGGAACTGGTCGTTGATGTGGAATTGTCAGCCGTAACGGACCCTTATGTTGAGGATCACTGCTTTGAAGGCGATCGCCTTTTTCCGGCGGTGATGGGCTTTGAGGCGATGGCGCAAGTGGCAATGGCGTTGGCTGAAACGGAGTTGCTGCCGGTTTTTGAGGAGGTGAAGTTAAATCGTCCGATTGTTGTTCCTAAAGATGCTACTGTCACCTTGCGCATTGCAGCGTTGATGGGCGCGGGCGATCGCGTTGAGGTTGTCATTCGCACTGAGGAAACGGCTTTTGGGGTCAATCATTTTGAGGCGGTTTGTCGATTTAATGTCGTTTTCGATTTATCGCCGAAACTTCCCACCGCGATCGCATCCTCTGCCCTTCCCCTCGATCCCCAGCGCGATCTCTACGGCAATATTCTTTTCCATCAAGGGAGATTTCAACGCCTGCGCAGCTATCGACACCTCGCCGCAACTGAATGCTGTGCGGAAATTGAGTCGAATTCTCAGCAGGACTGGTTTGGACGCTACTTACCTGCCACCCTCCGACTGCCCGATCCGGGGGCGAGAGATGCTGTTATTCACGCGATTCAAGGGTGTATTCCCCACGGAACTTTGTTGCCGGTTGCGGTGGAACGGATTGTCTTGGGTGCTATGCCGTCGGAAGAGACGTGGTGGGTTCGGGCGGTGGAACGGGTGCAACAGGGCGATACATTTATCTACGACGTGGAAGTGATGGGTGCTGAAGGTCAACCCCTCGAACGTTGGGAAGGGCTGCAGTTGCGGCGAGTCCGTTCGGTGCTGCCCCAGGTGTGGGCGACACCGTTGTTAGCGCCGTATCTCCAACGTCGCGCGAATGAGTGGGTTCCGGGCAGCAAACTCAGGGTTGCTGTGGTGGAGGATGGGAGTCTCGAACGTCGCGAAAGAGGCGATCGCGCGATTCAGTGTTTGCTGGGACCGACGGCGACGGTGTCTCGGCGCGGCGATGGCAAGCCGGAAGTCGTCGGCGGTTCGGCGATTTCCCTCGCTCATACCGATAAGATAACGCTGGCGATCGCGGGTTTTGAGCCTCTCGGTTGCGATGTGGAACCTGTAACGAGTCGTTCTGCCGATTTGTGGCGCGATCTGTTGGGTTCGCAACGCTTTGCCTTAACAGGCGTTATCGCCCGCGATGCAGAGGAAGATTTAGATTCTGCGGCTACGCGGGTTTGGACGGCGATCGAATGTCTCAAGAAGGCCGGTGCGTTTGCCAATGCGCCGCTGACTCTGCTTTCGGCGACCACAGACGGTTGGGTTATTTTAACTGCGGGATCGTGGGCGATTCTGACGTTTATTCCGTCGAGTACGCGCGATCGCCAACGATTCGTTTTTGCCATCCTTACGCAAGATTTACGCAGCCATGTCCTCTAATTTGACATCCTCAAATCTTTGCTACGAATGGCTGACACTTCTTGGCGGGGAGACGGGGCGAGCGGGGAGACATAATTGATGTGTCGTCAGAATTCAGAGAATTCGTCCAAAAAGTCGCGCGATCGCTGTTCGTAATTTGTTTAGGAGTGCCACAGTATTTTCGCTCTGGAATGTCAACAGTCGTTTGACATCGCTTACTTTTAATAATTCCCCACTCGCGGCTTAAATTCTGCACAGACATTTCAGACAACGCTCCCACTTCCTCTTCTCTCCTGAAGTCTGACTTCCAATTCACCCAAAAGTCGGTGTCTGACAACTCAAACAAAAATGTCACAGTAATAATTTTTGTAAAAAAACAACAATTAATAACCATGACTATCGCTCAAAAAACTTCCAACAGTCTCATCAAAAATACTTGGTATTCTCTGATTCGCTTTCTTAATGGACGTTGGCATAAAGTTGCTATGCAATTATTTATGCTCGTGATTTTCTCCCATTTAGCCGAACACCTTGCACAGATTTTTCAACTTTGGGTTTTGGGATGGAAAAGACCGGAATGTCTGGGTTTCTTGGGATTAGTTTATCCCTGGATAATGAAGAGTGAATGGCTGCACTACGGTCATGCTTTATTCATGTTATTGGGCTTAGCATTGCTGCGTCCGGCGATAACCGGACGGGCGAGAGTTTGGTGGAATGCAGCCTTTATACTCCAATTCTGGCATCACCTGGAACACATTTTGCTTCTCGGTCAAGTCCTCATTCGCGATAATTTATATCGCTTCGCTGCCCCAACCAGTATTGCTCAAGTTATCGTTCAACAATTAAACCATCAACCTCTTGCCGGTCAACCGGTACTCCCTCGCATCGAACTTCATTTGTTCTATAACTTAATTGTCCTTATTCCTATGGTGGTTGCCTTATGCTATCACCGCTTTCCGTCCGCACGCCAGACTAGCTCAACTTAAAAAGTCAACCCGATCGCGGTTTTTGTCATGAAATTTTACGAATACAACCACATCGTTAGTTTTGAAGAAACTAATTTAGTGGGAAATGTTTACTATACTAACTATGTCCGCTGGCAGGGTCGATGTCGCGAGATGTTTTTACACGACAATGCACCCGGAATTCTCGCAGAACTTTCTCACAACCTCGCTTTGGCTACGGTGAAAGTTTCCTGTGAATATTTCTCCGAACTGTATGCCTTCGATCGCGTTACAATCCGAATGAGTCTTGATATGATTGCCCAAAATCGCATTGGAATGCAGTTTGAATACTGGCGAAAAGCTGAGGGGACAGAGGAATTAGTTGCTAAGGGCGAGCAGCAAACGGCTTGTTTGCGACGAGATGGAGAAAAGTTAGTGCCGACTCCAATTCCAAGGGAGTTGCAGGAAGCGCTGCAATTGTATCGTAATTAGGGTCTGCTGAATATAGTGTTGTGATGAGCAGGGGGAGCGGGG
>JAXHVQ010000114.1:11659-19384 GCA_034189065.1 Cyanobacteriota bacterium | reverse complement strand
CTTGTTTGGACTTTAAATGAGAGGGTTTAAAGTTTAACGATTAGCGCGGCCTGGTTAATTATTAACGTGCGAGGAAAAATCGTAGAGACTTTTTAAACCTACTAATAACTGACAATTAACCCCATAATAGAGGCGGAAGCACCAACTAAAAGTTGTTCGGTTACGCCCTGTTGAAACGCGACCCAAGTAAAGCCGAGCATCGAACCTACGCCTGACACAAAATAGACAATTAAATACCTTTGGACTCCTAAGTACAACTCCACAAATGGACCGAGCAAAAGCAGTCCGAACATATTAGTCGCGAGGTGAGTCCAGCCAAAATGGAGGAAATTTGCATTAATTAAACGCCAGAATTGACCCTGTGCGATTTCGTCGGGAATGAGCGCGCCGAGTTGATAAAGAGTGTCAAAATTTTCGCTTCCCCCCAGGTAGACTTCTGCGGCAAAAAAGAGTAAATTGAGCGCAATTAAGCCATAGGTCATGTAAGCTTTTGTGAGGTTCAACGTTAAGGCGCGCGCGTAGGAATGTTCCTGTTGGTAGTCGCGCTCCAAACGCGAGAGAATTTGGCGAGACGCGGGAGTGAGAACGCGATCGCGCAACGCCTGCGGGTGGGACAAACGCCACGCGATCGCGTTGTCGAAGGCGGTATTGCTGGGGGTAGAAAGGGCTAATAATTGCTCTCGCGTTCCCCGTTGCAGTCCGCCAGCTATCAATGCCGTTAATTCCCAAAACTCCCGCACGTTGGCACGATAAAAAGGCAACGATTTCTTGAATAAAAGAACCACCAACTCCCTTTTGCCGCAAAAGGCAAAGATTAACATTCGAGTCCAATTGAAGGCGATCGCGTTGCTTCCTCGTTCTAAAATCGACCAATATCGCTCTCCTTCGCTCAACAGCGCGTTTAAATCTCCCGTTTCCCCCAAAGACCGGAGATAGTGTCTTAAAAGGTTCGTCTCCGTTGAGAGTGTCTTTTGGGGGACGTGCTGTTCCACCCAAAGGCGCAATTCGGACCATTGCGCTTCGAGAACGTATTGTAGCGCCGCCGCATTGCGTCCGAAAGGAGTCGGTTCGGTAGAAAACTGTTGCAAGAGCGCGATCGCTTCCTTGACTTCCCCCAGTTGTCCCAGTTCCAAAGCGCGCAAAATTTGAGGCTGCTCGAGCCAACCATCGGCAGGATGCAGCCAGCGCAAGCGTTCCGCCAAACGGCGCGCCGATCGATAGCGCTGCTGGTACGCCAGTTTGTTAACCCGCGCAAACCCCATCAGCGGCAAAACGACAAAAGTCAGCCACAACGACGCACTAATCGCTGTTGCAAGTTGGGGGGACACGGATATGGAAAAGAACGCGATCGCTAAAATTCCACCCGAAACAATGGTCCAACCGCGATGGTATGGAGAAAGCGCAGATCGTAAAAAAATCGACAAGCAAGAGAGGCAAACTACTAATAAAATCGTACCCTCAATGCCGATCCCGATGTCGGGCAAAGAGGGACTGTGTAACAAAACATACGAAATTGCCATTCTTGGTCGAACTCTAGTGTAGACTAATCCTTTCTGTCCCCTTTCAACCCTCGAAAACGCGACTAACGATGAACCCAGAATATCGCCGAACCTACTGGCGTGCCAACATTAAACTCATTTTGACCCTCCTTGCAGTTTGGGCAGCAGTTTCTCTCGGCGGTAGTATTTTACTCGTCCGAGTGCTGAACGCCATCCCCCTCGGCAATTTACCCTTGGGATTTTGGTTGGCGCAGCAGGGGTCTATTTTTGTCTTTGTTGTTCTCATTTTTATCTACGCGGTGCAAATGGACAAAATCGATCGCAAATATAACAGAAGACAGTAAGGGTGCTAATTATCCCGCCCACACGGTAAACAGGCGCGATCGGCGATCGAGGACTAATGACAAAGGACTAATGACAAAGGACTAATGATAAATGTCAGTTGAAGCTTGGACGACGACTTTAGTTATTCTTTCATTTATAGGGTACGCCTACATCGGCTGGCGATCGCGCGTTCGCGATAGCAAGGGATTTTTTGTGGCAGATCAAGGGGTCCCCGCCGTGGCCAATGGTGCGGCAACGGCGGCGGACTGGATGTCTGCGGCTTCGTTTATTTCGATGGCTGGCTTAATTTCGACCTTGGGTTACGATGGTTCGATTTATTTGATGGGATGGACCGGAGGGTTTGTCCTGTTGGCTTTGTTGTTGGCCCCCTATTTGCGCAAATTTGGCAAATATACCGTTCCCGATTTTGTCGGCGATCGCTACTATTCTACTGTCGCCCGTTTAGTTGCCGTCGTTGCTGCGATCTTTGTCTCGTTAACCTATGTCGCCGGACAAATGCGCGGCGTAGGTATTGTATTCAGCCGCTTCCTCCAAGTTAGCGTCGAAACCGGTGTGGTTATCGGCATGGTGATTGTCGGTTTTTTTGCCGTTTTGGGAGGGATGAAAGGGATTACTTGGACCCAAGTTGCCCAGTATGCTGTCTTAATTGTCGCTTATTTAATTCCGGCCTTCGCGATCGCCTGGATTCTCACCGGCAACCCCATCCCCCAACTTGCCTTTACCTTCAGCGATATTGTTCCTAAACTCAATGAAATTCAAGTCGATTTAGGGTTTTCGGAATATACCCAACCCTTTGCCAATAAATCGATGTTGGATGTCCTGTTTATCACCATTGCTTTGATGGTAGGCACCGCAGGATTGCCCCACGTTATCGTTCGTTTTTACACCGTTCCTAGCCCTCGGGCGGCTCGCTATTCGGCGGGTTGGGCGCTACTCTTTATCGCCCTCCTGTATACCACAGCCCCGTCCATTGCGGCTTTTGCGCGCTACAATCTTATCGATAGTTTGCACAATAAAACCATCGCGGAAGTTCAACAACTCGACTGGGTGACGAAATGGGAACAAACGGGGTTGTTGAAGTTTGAGGATAAGAATGGCAACGGCACCATTGAGTTGAATCCGGTTAAGGAAGAAAGCGAAATCGAAATCGATAACGATATTATCGTACTCTCCACTCCAGAAGTCGCCCGACTCTCACCCGCGATCGTTGCACTGGTGGCGGCTGGCGGGCTTGCGGCGGCGCTTTCCACCGCTTCGGGGTTACTTTTGGTCATTTCCAGTTCCATCGCCCACGATGTCTATTATCGCATTCTCAACCCCCAAGCCTCGGAGTCCCAACGGTTGATGGTGGGGCGCATCATGGTCGGATTTGCGTTGGCGATCGCGGGCTATTTTGGCGTGAATCCGCCCGGTTTTGTGGCGCAGGTGGTGGCTTTTGCCTTTGGGTTGGCGGCGGCGAGTTTTTTCCCGGCGATTTTACTGGGGATTTTTGACAAGCGTACCAACCGAGAGGGCGCGATCGCGGGTATGATTATTGGATTGGCGTTTACGGCATTTTATATTATCGGAGTCAAGTTTAACGAGATGCCCACCTGGTTTTTTGGCATTTCGGCTGAGGGAATTGGCACGGTGGGAATGATTTTAAACTTTGTTGTAACTCTGGTGATTTCTCGTTTAACGCCTCCCCCGCCGTTGGAAATTCAAGAATTGGTAGAAACGCTACGCTATCCCGAAGATGCGCCGCCTCCTCTGGGGGATGTGGGCGAAGAGGAGTTGGATTAATGGGTCGCTATCAATTAATAATTAATAATTGGTTCGCTGTTCATTATTCTTCCGAAGTGAATATGTCTAGATTTCACACTCCTGTGCTGTAACTCGCGGAAGTCGCCGAACTGCTATATAAATTGAAATGAAACAATGCGATTTTTTGTGGATTTGCGCGAGGGGTAAGGTGTTGGAAAAGGAGTTGGAAGGGAATTGGCTTCAACCGCAGTTGGGCTGGGGGATTGAGATGTTTGATGGAGTTGAATTGGTCGCGCACTGCTCTGGGCAAGGGTTTCGGGGATTTGGGCGCGATCGCTTTGGGATTTTGGGGTATAATAAAGGGGCGCTCGCGCAAATGAACCTTGAAAACTCCATATCATCGGGCTTCCAGATGCGGGCAGTCGAAATTCACCTAAATCCCTCTGAGGGATTGAAACGGGGCAAATTGCCCACTTTTGTAGGGAATACCTCAGAAGGTCGAAATTCACCTAAATCCCTCTGAGGGATTGAAACGTCCATTGATGTTTTTGACGCGATCGCTGCCTCGGGTCGAAATTCACCTAAATCCCTCTGAGGGATTGAAACCGATAAAATCCGCCACCCAGTTTTTTCATCCGTTCGGTCGAAATTCACCTAAATCCCTCTGAGGGATTGAAACAAATTTAATGCCAACAACAGCCGCAACTAATACGTCGAAATTCACCTAAATCCCTCTGAGGGATTGAAACGCGATTGAGGAGCCTTCTTCCGCTGCCTTAGCGTCGAAATTCACCTAAATCCCTCTGAGGGATTGAAACCAACAAACCATCTTCCAGGTAATGCTCCGGATCGAGTCGAAATTCACCTAAATCCCTCTGAGGGATTGAAACCCGATTGAAAAATTGGAGGTAGTTACATGACCCCGTCGAAATTCACCTAAATCCCTCTGAGGGATTGAAACGCCAAAATCCAGAGCGCTTAGTGAGTACTGCAGTACTATTGACGCTTTGGCGATCGCGTTCGCCCCCGTATCGTCTCAAACCTCATAACAAGTACTGCAGTACTATTGACGCAGCTATACCTTGTTGAAATATCCTTAAATCCCCTTGAGAGATTATATAAAATCCGCTCTCATTGAGCATTAATGCACTCCCACAGGAGTGAGAGATAAGTAGGTGGGCAAAAATAAACGCATAACCTCGAAAACCGTATTCCTTGCCAGGTAAGGGTTTTAGCTGGAGATATTGTTCTTTTAATTACGCCCACCTACTTACAGCGATTTCTACCAACAGCGTTCAACCGGATATTATATGAAACCGATGCGATCGCAAATAAGTACTGCAGTACCATTCACAGCGACACTTCGTTGAAACATCCTTGGGTAGGTTTTACCAAACGGTCACGCGGCTGTCACGAGATTGACAAATCAGGGGGCTACAGTACAACTAGAACGCTCGCACCGACATAGTAGATTCACGGCAGCGTGGGTTCTATTCACAATGAATAATGAATAATGAATAATTACCTCTCCTTACGGACAACTCACGGTCTTGAGAAGGGGCTGTGCGCGGGGAGGGATTCTCCTTTACCCGCACCTTGTAAGCCCCGTGAGATATCAAGACTCGTGACCTCTTCTTCGTAAAAGAAGAGGTCTTAGACCCAATTAATAATTATCAATTATTAATTGATAAAACCACTCCCTGTATGATAAAAAGAGGCCAGCAAACGATGCAAGTTCAACCCAAACGAGACAAAAATAACGATACTGCCCCCTTAGAGATTCGAGGTTTATCAGAGGATTCAGCGAAACCGCGTCGCCGTCCTGCTTCTCGAGCAGTTAGCTTGCTTTCTCTGGTGCTTCTCGGTGCGGGAATGGGGACGGCGGGAACCTATTGGCTCGACCAAAGACAGAACGACACAACAGAGGCGAATTCCCCCGTGACTGCGGTTCAACAAGCCCTCACTCCCGATCGCGCGCCCGAAACAACAAGCGCGATCGCGCCTAACTTTATTGCTGACATTGTACAACAAGTGGGGCCGGCGGTGGTCCGAATCAATTCTTCGCGCACGGTAGAAAATCCGGCTGCCGATCGACTTAACGATCGCATCTTCGGTCGTTTCTTTGGTTCCCAAGTCCCTCAAATGCCCGACGCACAAGTTCAACGGGGAACGGGTTCGGGGTTCATCACCACTTCAGACGGACGCATTCTCACCAACGCCCACGTCGTCGATGGCGCAGACCGCGTAACGGTCACCCTCAAAGATGGTCGCACCTTTGAAGGGACGGTATTGGGCAAAGATAGCCTTACCGATGTTGCCGTCATTAAAATCGAAGCGAACAACTTACCCACCGCCAAATTAGGCGATTCCGACGCACTGCAACCGGGAGAATGGTCCGTTGCGATCGGCAACCCCTTGGGTCTCGACAATACCGTCACCGCAGGCATTATCAGCGCCACAGGACGTTCATCGGGACAGGTTGGCGTTCCCGATAAGCGCGTAGACTTTATTCAAACCGATGCGGCGATTAATCCGGGAAATTCGGGCGGTCCGCTGTTGAATGCGCGCGGCGAAGTCATTGGCATGAATACGGCAATTATTCAAGGGGCCCAAGGACTGGGTTTTGCCATTCCCATCGAAACTGCCCAAAGAATTGCCGATGAATTGGCGCGCAACGGTCGCGTCGAACACGCTTATTTGGGCGTTCAAATGGTAACGCTAACGCCGGAAGTGAAACAAGAAATTAATACCAATCCTAATGGCGGTTTGAACGTTGAAGCGGACAAAGGCGTGTTAGTTATGCGCGTCATGCCCAATTCTCCCGCACAAAGATCGGGTTTGCGCGCGGGCGATGTCGTCGAGAAAGTGGATGGGGTTGCGATCGCGGATGCCAACGAATTGCAACAAGCTGTGGAACAGGCACAAGTGGGTCAGGGATTGCGCTTTGAGGTGCGTCGTAATGGAGAAACGATAAATCTTTCGGTGGAAACGGGCGCATTTCCAACGAGGCGCAATTCATAGTTCTCACGCAAGCGACAAGTGCTGGATAGGTTAAGTGTCAGTGCTTCAGCGCTGAAGCGCTGACTACAAACTTTTGAGGAATTTAAGTGATGAATGAAGGTTTTGAATTGACGGGTTTGATGGAGATGTCCTTATCGGAGGCGGACTTTGTGACCCTTTCAGTCGAAGAGATTCAACGCTCGCAGTCGTTGCGCGATCGCTGGAAACGGGATATTTACAATCGGTTTCGCGAAGCAAAAAAGCGCTTTCGGAGAATTTTTTCCTTGCTTCGAGTTGCGCTACGATTTGCGCCAAGGATTGCAGTATTCTATCTATTTTCATCCCCTCACCCAGCACGCCACTTTCTTACTGCAATCGACAGCCGATTTTCCCCATCGCCCTCATTTTAAACCCATTGCCCAACTTTGGGACGAGTCGGGACAGAGCGAATTAGATCGTCTCTTCACTCGCTTTCCCACGCAACTTACTTTAGAACCCGACAAACCTTCCCTTATCGAGCGAATTTGGGAATTGCTGAGAAATTGGAGTTCCAGCGTTCGTAGCACAAAATCCAAAACGATAAGCATTAAACCGGATTTTATAGAACATGGAACCTAAGAGGCGATCGAGCGAGTCAATCTTAAAGTATTGAAAGTCTTAGCTTTGGTGGGTTACGGCGGAGCGCTAATTTGAGTTGAGGAAATCGACCTTCTATTGCCGCCTAACCCACCCTACATCAGTTACGGCGAAGTGTTTATTCGAGTTGAGGAAATTGACTTTCTATTGCCGCCTAACCCACCCTACATAAGCTGACCCTAGAACCCAACAAACCTTCCCCCATCGAGCGAATTTGGGAATTGTTGAGAAATTGGAGTTCCAGCGTTCGTAGCACAAAATCCAAAACGATAAGCATTAAACCGGATTTTATAGAACATGGAACCTAAGAGGCGATCGAGCGAGTCAATCTTAAAGTATTGAAAGTCTTAGCTTTGGTGGGTTACGGCGGAGCGCTAATTTGAGTTGAGGAAATCGACCTTCTATTGCCGCCTAACCCACCCTACATCAGTTACGGCGAAGTATTTATTCGAGTTGAGGAAATCGACCTTCTATTGCCGCCTAACCCACCCTACATCAGTTA
>JAXHVQ010000114.1:0-11559 GCA_034189065.1 Cyanobacteriota bacterium | reverse complement strand
CTAACCCACCCTACATCAGTTACGGCGAAGTATTTATTCGAGTTGAGGAAATCGACCTTCTATTGCCGCCTAACCCACCCTACATCAGTTACGGCGAAGTATTTATTCGAGTTGAGGAAATTGACATGCTATTGCCGCCTAACCCACCCTACATCAGTTACGGCGGAGTGTTTATTCGAGTTGAGGAAATTGACATGCTATTGCCGCCTAACCCACCCTACATCAGTTACGGCGGAGTATTTATTCGAGTTGAGGAAATTGACCTGCTATTGCCGCCTAACCCACCCTACATCAGTTACGGCGGAGTGTTTATTCGAGTTGAGAAAATCGACCTTCTATTGTCGCCTAACCCACCCTACATAAGCTGATGCACAGTGGGAGTTTGGTACAGTTGTCAGGGATAATCTATTTTGTGTAAGTGCTTAAAAATCCCCCAACAAATAATACCAATTTTTCAAAACCTAAAACCCAAACTCTACACCGCTCGCTTAATGGGAATTTCAACCAAAAATAACGTTCCTTTTCCGGGTTTAGACCCCAATTTGAGCTGACCACCATGTTTTTCCACAACGATTTGGTAGCTAATAGATAATCCCAAACCGGTTCCTTTTCCAGGAGCTTTTGTGGTAAAGAAAGGATCGAAAATTCGCGATCGCACAGCTTCAGGAATCCCCGAACCGTTATCGGCAATGCGAATGACGGCGCGATCGCCAACAATCTGGGTGCGAATACGGATTTTGGGACTGTAAACATCCTCTTCCTCGACTCCCTCCTTATCCCGTTCTTGTTGTTCCCTCATTCGGAGTTCAAGGGCATCAACACTATTACTTAAAATATTCATAAAGACTTGATTGAGCTGAGCGGCATGACACTCGACTAACGGTAATTCGCCATATTCCTTAACTAACTTAATTTCTTGACGTTCGGCTTTGGGTTTGAGGCGATGCTGCAAAATGAGGAGCGTACTATCAATCCCTTCATGAACGTTAATGGGCTTCATTTGCGACTCGTCGAGACGAGAGAAGGTTCGCAGCGAGAGAACCAATTGACGAATGCGTTCTGCACCAATTTTCATCGAAGTGAGAATTTTAGGTAAATCTTCCCGCAAAAACTCGAGGTCGATGGCTTCAATTTGCGCTTGCACTTCTGGCAGGGGCTCGGGCAGATTTTCTTGAAACAGTTTTGTTAAACTTAATAAATCGCGGCTATAGTCATCAATGTGAGCGAGATTGCCATAAATAAAATTGACAGGATTGTTAATTTCGTGGGCAACTCCCGCAACCAATTGCCCCAAACTTGCCATTTTTTCGCTCTGAATGAGTTGGGTTTGAGACTGCTTCAAATCTTGGAACGCACGAGAGAGTTGTTCCTTTTGGCGCTGGGTTTCTTCGAGTAAATCCACCTGTTGCAAGGCGACTCCCAAATTTTCTGCAATTTGCTTGACAAATTCGATCTCTGCCCCTTCCCAGCTCCGAGGTCCGCTACACTGATGAATGCAAAGCAGTCCCCAGAGGCGATCGCCTTTAAGTAGAGAAATCACGAGGTTGGCGCGAATTTGAAAGCGCTCGAGAATCTGGATGTGACAGTCGCTTAAACCCTCATCGTAAATATCGGCGATCGCGTGGAGACGACCCTGTTGATATTGAAGGGCAAACTGCTCGCTGAAACAATGGTCGTAGACCCGAGCGGCAATAGCAGATTCCCAAGGCGCACCGACATCTTCGGAAACAAACTCTCCTTCCCAATTGGTTTGCGCGTCGAAGTGGAACACGGCAACGCGATCGGCAGCGAGCAGTTGGCGGACTTCGGTGGTGGTGGTTTTAAAAATCGTTTCTAGGTCGAGAGATTCGCGGATGCGCGCGATCGCGCGAGTCACCCCTTTTTGTTGTTCGGCGCGTCGCTGTTGCTGTTGCGCCCACCGTTGAGTTTGCTCGAGCAATTCGGCCTGTTGCAAGGCAACCCCTAGTTGGGAGCTAATTTGCACCAGTAAGTTCATCTCATCGTCTTGCCACTGGCGGGGGGCGGAATTTTGATAGGCGGCTAGCATTCCCCACAGTTTGCGACCCTGGAAAATGGGCGCGATCGCATACGCTCGAGCCTGCATTTGTTCGAGCAGGATTAGGTGACAATCACTATACCCCATCAAGTAAATATCATTCACCGCTAGGGTCTCATTATTCACATAGCGTCCGCCTTGGGTTTCTTGGAGATAGCTATCCTCAACAAAGGGATCGGTTCCCACAACGGGCTCCCACCCCTCAGCAATGGACTCGGCGACAAAACCGCCACTCCAGTCGGGGTTGAAGCGATAAATTGCCACGCGATCGACTTCTAAAAGCGGTCGGACTTCGTGGGTGGCGGTATCAAAAATAGTTTGAATATCAAGGGATTGACGAATTTTCTCAATGGTAATCGCCAAGGCTTTTTCCCGTTGAACGGCTTTGCGCTCCCGAGTTGCAGCGCGAGACAGTTTTGCCGCTTGCTCTTGCACTTGCTGGAGATATTCGGCTTGCTGCAAGGCAACCCCCAGTTGGGTCCCCACTTGGGCCAGCAGGTCGATTTCTTCGTCTTGCCAGTAGCGGGGTTGGGAGTTTTGATAGGCGACGAGCAAGCCCCATAGTTTTTCCCCTTGGCGGATGGGGACGAAGGTTTCGTTGCGGGGATAGCGTCCTTCTTGGGCGACGGGGAAGAAGGCATTAGCGATCGCGCTTCCTCCACTCGCCGGAGTCCAGCCATCGACAATGGAGTCGGCGACAAATTCCCCACTCCAGTCGGGGTTGAAGCGATAAATCGCCACGCGCTCGACTTCGAGAAGTTGCCGAACTTCTTGGGTAGTGGTTTGAAAAATAGCTTCAAGGTCGAGGGATTGACGAATTTTTTCAACAGTTGTCAGCAGGGCTTTTTGCCGTTCGGTCGCCTTTGCCAGTTGATTGGCTTGGGTTTCGACTTGGTGAAGGTATTGGGTTTGTTGCAGGGCGACTCCCAGTTGCGCGCCGATTTGCACTAAAACGGCGATTTCGTCGCTTTCCCAATGGCGCGGACCGCTATTTTGCAAGGCGGCAAGCAAGCCCCACAGTTTTTGTTCGTAGTAGATAGCGACAATGGTGTAAGCTCGCGCTTGGTAGCGTTCTAGGGCTTGGATGTAGCACTCGCTGAAGTTGGCGCTGTAAATGTCATCGCAGGTGCGAAAGACGACTCCCCGACTAAAAGGACCGCCTTCGGTTTGTTGGAGGTAGGTGTCGGGGGAGAGGGTGGAGAGGTGTTTGACGCTGCAATCGCTGATGTTGCCGCCGAATTGACTATTGTCTTGTTGTTGTTGGAGGAGGGAGTTCCATTCTGGGGCGACGGACTCGGCGACGAATTCGCCACTCCAGTCGGGGTTGAAGCGGTAAATGGTGACGCGATCGGCACTGAGGAGTTTGCGGACTTCGGCGGTGGCGGTACCGAAGATGGTTTCGAGATCGAGGGATTGACGGATTTTTTCGATGGTGAGGGTGAGGGCTTTTTGGCGTTCGACGGTTCTTTGTTGTTCTTCGGCGTGGACGAGTTGGGTGGCTTGGGCGCGGACGCGCTCGAGATATTCGGCTTGTTGGAGGGCGATGCCCAGGTGTTCGGCGATTTGACCGATGAAGTCGATTTCCCAGGGTTGCCATTGTCTGGGATCGCTGCATTGATGGATGCACAATAAACCCCACAGGTTTTTGCCTTTGAGGAGGGGGGCGACGATGTTGGCGCGGATTTGGAATTTTTCGAGGAGTTGGAGGTAACAGTCTGGCAGTTGTTCTTGGTGGATGTCGGCGATCGCGTCGATTTGTCTTTCTCGGTTCGGGATGGCGAGGCGATCGCTAAAGTAACCTTCGTTAATGGGCTCGGTGAGGAGGGAGTTCCACGTTTCGTCGCGATCTTCGGCGATGAAGTTTCCGCGTCCTTCTCGTTCTGGGTCGAAGCGGAATACACCGACGCGATCGCTTCCCAGGAATTGGCGCACTTCTCGGGCGGTGGTTTTGAGGATTTCGTCGAGTTCGATCGATTCGCGAATGCGCGCGGTTGCTCGCGCTAAAACTTGTTGTTGTTCGGCTAGAGACCGACCTGCTACTGTATTGTACGGTGTTGCGTCTGGCTCGCTGAGCAATAGGTCTGAATTTTTAATTTTATTCATTAGAGATTTGGAGCAATTTTCCCGAAGGAGGTTTATTAATCGAGCGATGCCGTTCCCCCGACCCGAGCAGTTTTCTTTTTTATGAAAATCTATCTATATTGTGCAGAAAAATAGACCCATCGCGCTACTCTTCCCAAAAAGATTACGTAAACCTATCGCTCTCTTCGGGGCATTCCTAATTTGAAATTGAGAAACGTTTCCTATAACTCAGTTAGAGGTTTGAGTCTAACTTATTATGGCATTTGTTACATTCTTTAATAAAAATGACCTTAGAACACGAGCGTACTTCAGAATTTTCCGCTGTCGTCTCTATCTGTCCTGGTTTTCATCCATCGGAATTAACGGATAGTTTTGTGCGTAGCGTAACAATTTCTACCTCTCACTTCCGTATCGTACCGATTCAGTATTATCCCCCCTATTCAGGAAAAGATATTTTCAAATTCTTGAGCAATTCAGTATCGATAACTACACCTTTGATTTTTATAGCTTTCAGTGCGGGTGTAGTGGGCGCGATCGCGGCGGCGAGGGAGTGGCAAAGGCGAGGGAGTGAAGTGAGGGCATTAATTGCCCTGGATGGCTGGGGGGTGCCGCTATTGGGCGATTTTCCTATCCATCGCCTCAGCCACGATGGGTTTACTCATTGGAGTTCGCAGGCGTTAGGCGGCGGGGAAGAGGGTTTTTATGCCGATCCGAGTGTGGAACATTTGGCGCTGTGGCGATCGCCCCAAACTGTTTGGGGGTGGCGGGAACGGGGAATGGGATTGCGCGATCGCACAACGGCTGCGGAGTTTATCAACCAACTTTGGCAGCGATACGGTTAATAGGTTTTAGGTTTTAGGTTTTAGGTTTTAGGTGCTGGGGCGTGGGATTGCGCGATCGCATTTCATCAATTGAGAACCCATAACCCCGAACTCCGAACCCAAAACTCATAACCCTGAACCCTGAACTCTGAACCCTGAACCCTGAACTCATAACCCCGAACTCCGAACCCAAAACTCATAACCCTGAACCCTGAACCCTGAACCCTGAACCCTGAACCCTGAACTCTGAACCCTGAACCCTGAACTCATAACCCCGAACTCCGAACCCAAAACTCATAACCCTGAACCCTGAACTCTGAACCCAAAACTCATAACCCTGAACCCTGAACTCATAACCCTGAACCCTGAACTCATAACCCTGAACCCTGAACCCTGAACCCTGAACCCTGAACTCTACTGTATCCACCGATACTGATACGCTTGCCCATCCGCTCCCCAAACGCGATTGCCCGAAGCATCCAGTCCTCGATCCCAAGTGTCCATCCCTGCCGAGTGGAGGAGAATCGTATTAGTGATGCGAACCGCGCCCCGCACGTTGGTTTCGCACCCGCCCGCTTGAGTGTTGCCAATATACATTTCGTTGGCTGGCATTAGGAAAACGCTGCACTTGGCATCTTCCATATCGCCGAGTTGGGCAGTGCGTTCTTCCGGCGCGCGATCGCATAATCCCTTCCATCTTTCTGAGTTCAGCGGTTTGTACGATCTCGATTCGACTGTATCGCGATCGCTGCTGGGCGCAATACGGAGAAAACGCTGGCGATAGGGACGTTCCAGACTTTCTGAAAGCGCCTGTTCCTGATAGAGGAAAACCTCCTCCGAGTCGGAAACGCGAATTTGGCACGTCGTCATGCGCGCGTTGGGTGCGTCGGGTTGAGTTTCTGCTTGCGCTGAAGTATCCATCACCCCGATGAGATGTTCGACAACATCTTGCACTTGTTGTTCGAGGGGAGGGGGTTTTGGAGGAGTTTGTGCTTGAAGGCGGTTGCTCGGACTCGCAATGCTACTGGCGAGCAAACTTGTCGTTGCGATGCCAACCCAAGCGCAATTATGCCATTTTATCATCGGTCATTTCAGTTATCAGTTATTGAGTAGGGGCGTTTTATAAAATGTCCCTACAGGTAAAACGTCCGTACATCAGTCAATAGACGGATTTGTTGTGGACAAGGGGATAGTGGGGTACGGCTCAATCGCCAACGAGCGCGATCGCGGATTCAATTTTTGCTTATATCGCAATCCGGTCGAGAGCGCAATGTCTTTCTAAAGTTTGGCTAAGCTCTGGAGGAGAGAGCGCGATCGCGTAGCAATACTAAACCCCAAAATGCCAACTTTTTACCACTTTTACGCACTTAAGTCAAGGATATCGTCAAAGTTGTAGTAGTCGTAGGGATGGGAGTAGCACCATTTAATAATTTTTAGGGCGTGTTCTTCCTCAAGTCGTTGAACCGTAAGTTGTATATAACTCAATATTTCTGGAAAAACGCTATTTTACTAAAAATCCACATAAATCCTGACCTAACTATAATTTAACCATCCAAAAATTTCCTTGGGTGTCAAGAGTAACTTGACTTCATCGAAGACAGGCAATTGCATTTCATTTTGATATAATCCTACTTTTTGACCTGGAAAAACAGTCAAAATACTTTCTTCTTCAGGAACCAGCAACCATCCTAGTTCTGTTCCATGCCGAGAACAGTGAAGTAGTTTAGCTAGCACTTTAGTTTGACTTTGTTCGGGAGAAAGGATTTCAATAGACCAGTCAGGGGGAATTTCAAAGCGGTTGGCAATTCTACCCGATGGCTGGAGAGGAATTCTTTCCCATCGAAATACGGCAATGTCGGGAACGATGGACTCGTTCCCGAAGGTACAACGCAATTCGGGAAAAGCTTTAGCAATTTTCTGAGCTTCAGCAACTTGATTAATGACTTTACAAAGATCGACCTGGATTGAGCTATGTTCGCCTTGAGGCATGGGCTTTTGAGTAATTTTTCCATTAATAAATTCAGAAGCGGGTTTTGTTTCGGGCAATTCGAGAAACTCTTCTAAAGTTAATTTTAATGGCGAGGTTGAGGTTGTGGTAGCGGATGTCATTTCTAGTTATTTAGAGGTTATAGATAGATGGATGGCGCTCTCTATTAGACCTACAATTAATTTGACTTGTGGGAACGTTCAATTGAACGTCTCTACGAGCGACCGATTAAAGACCAAAACGAATGCTAAAATAAAGACCATTTTCCTGCCACGTTCTCTCGCTTAAATCGAGAGGGACTAAAGGAATTCCCCACTCCAAACGGGCGGTAAACCGATCTCCCTGCTGCCATTGTAAACCCAAACCCACCGCAGCTAAAGCGTTGGTTTGGGGATCGGGTGCTAAACGGCCGGAACGATTCCAGCCTATGCCATAATCGATAAAAGGAATAAGATGAAAAACTGTCATCTCTTCTGGTTGTTCGCCATTGGAAATTCGTAAAATCGGTAGTTGAAACTCCGCCGAAACAAACACACTGCTATCAAACAAAAAAATGTCTTGTCGATATCCTCGCACGCTGCCGAACCCGCCGAGGGGCAACTGCTCGCCGGGGACGAGGGGGCGATCGCCGATTTGCGCGTTTGCACGTAGGATAAATAGCATTTCTGGAGCAAACCGGTGTATCCATTGAGCCTGTCCTTGCCAAGAAAAAAAGCGGCTGTCGGGGATAATTTCGTCGCTTTGGGGGACGGACTCGTTGATAGTTGCATCCAAAATATTGAGTCCCCAGTTGAATTGGGAACGAAAGGCGATAACATCGCGGGAACTTTGGCGCGTCCATTCTTGGAAAAACCTCAAGGCGACAATTTTAGTGTATCCTTCGGCATTTGCGCCGGGAGAAAGGGGGAAGGGAATGTCGAGTAAAAAGGATTGACTTTCTTGTATCGAACCGGTTAAACCTAGACTAACTTCTTGAAAGGTTTGTTGGCGAAGGGTTCGGAGGATGGGTTGGCGCAAAGAAATTTCGGTGCGGCGCGCGCGAGAGTTGATATCGAGTATGGCAAAGAGAGGATCGATAACTTGGTTCTCTGTCCAACCGTAGGCGAAACTGAGCGTTCCGTTGCGGGGGTTGAGGGGGAGGGTGTAGCGGAAGTCGAGGCGATCGCTGCCGTCGGTGTTGGTATAATTTACCCTTAAACTATCGCCTCGTCCCGTCAAATTGTCTTCCCGCAGTTCGCCACCGCGCTGAAAGGTGCCGATGCTGGGCGCGCGACTGTTGTCGAGAATGAGTTGGGGTTTGAAGGTGGGCGCTTCTCGAATAGCGACGGTTAAAATGCTTTTACCTTCTGTGGTTCCTTCGGCGAGGGTGGCATAAACGCGCTCGATGAGAGGATCGAATTGGAGAAGTTGTAGCGCTTCTTGGAGGCGGGGAATATTGAGGGGTTTGGTGGCGGCGAGGGATAAACGCGATCGCGCGTAGTTAGAATGGAGTCGTACTGAATTTTGGGGTTCTCCTTCTTCGGCGACGAGGGGAATGATGCGAATTTCTTCGAGTTCGCCTTCAATGACATCAATGGTGACAGTGCCTCGTCCGGTTTGTTGCGCTTCGGGAGAAATTCGGGTGAGGGCTCCCGATGTTCTATAGCCTTCTCGTTCGTAGAGTTGGGCTACGTCGGCGGAGACTTGAAACAGTTGGGCGATTGAGAGCAAACACGGACGATTTTCGGCGATCGCAGTTGGAGGCAAGAGTGTTTCTGCGTTGCGACAGGTAACTTCTATCTGTTTTTCTAATTCTGCGTCAGTGAATGCCGTATTATTTGCGAATTTAAATTCAGTAACTTCAACGAGAAAGGAAAAATCTTCGGGATTAGGCTGGGGTTGCGTTTCGGAAGGAGGAAGGAAGTTGTCTGGTGCGGGAAGAGATTCGGGCGGGCGATCGCGCGGCGGCAGGGAAGGATTAAAATCGTGGGGAAGTTGGGGAAGGGGTTGCGCTTGTGCGGTGGGACGACTCCACGCAAGCGTTAGACAGCCGGCGAGGAGGAGGGATGGCAGGAAATGCGAAGCGAAAATCATCGCGCGATCGCGGACGGTAGAGACCCTTTGCTATCCTACATTGATTTAGCCGAGACGGGAAACATTTTTGACCCAATGGGTAGGGGAAAATAAAAAAATATCCGGGCTACAACGGCCCGGGTTTCCAACTAATCCGATTTAACCCAGTCGGTAGGGTGCATTTCATACTCATTGGAATCAAGAAATGTTTATTTGTTTCCAACTAATCCGATTTAACCCAGTCGGTAGGGCAAAATCTAGAAGGCTTAAAAAATGGGACTGTAAAGTTTCCAACTAATCCGATTTAACCCAGTCGGTAGGGAGGAATCAACGGGAAGTCGATGAGGCAAAAGACAAAAGTTTCCAACTAATCCGATTTAACCCAGTCGGTAGGGCCTTGCCCACAAAGGGAAAGTGTTCTGATTCCAAAGTTTCCAACTAATCCGATTTAACCCAGTCGGTAGGGAGAAGAAGTTGACTGGGAGCAAATCGCCAGGGATGTTTCCAACTAATCCGATTTAACCCAGTCGGTAGGGGAAGGGTGCTTGCACAAGATGGTTCTATTTTGTGAAAGGTTTCCAACTAATCCGATTTAACCCAGTCGGTAGGGTTCACCTCGGCTGCCAAAGGGCAGCCGCAAAACGTTTCCAACTAATCCGATTTAACCCAGTCGGTAGGGAGTTCGTCTAGCAGCCCTTGCCCAGTAAGGGTTTCAGCCACCAAATCGACGCACCTCTTCAAATTATAGTCTGCTGCCCGAAAATTTGTCAATTTAACCCCCCTCAAATCCAGTCTGGGTATGGCATCGACGCACCTCAACGCTAGAATGCGGGTTTCGGGCATTGGGTGAGGTGCGTCGATTAGTACACCCCCGAATTGTGAAAATCGCTCAAAGCTATATCATACAAGCTTTTCAGCCAAATTCGCCTCCGCCAATCGGCACCAATACCCCCATCGACGCACCTCATCGCCGAAAATAGAGACAAGGTGTGTCGATCGCACTCTCCTCGGACAGCAAAATGACTCAAAGCTAGATGGGGTAAACTTTTGAGCGATTTTGCAATGTTGCCAGTCTCCCAAAAAAAAGAATCGACGCACCCCAAGATATTGAAGGCGATGGCTACAAAATACTTCTCGCTCTCAGAAATTGTAGGGTGGGCAAGGTTATCAATCCATCTTTGACAATAAATAGGAAAACCCCTTGCCCACCACCCTTGGCAAGTTAATGGTGGGCATTGCTAATTTGAGAGAATTTGTTGAATTCAGCTTTTTTTTCGGCAATTCCCACCCTACACAATACTTTAGGTTAAAAAATGTACCCTACAGATTTTGGAAACGCTATAGACACTCATAAATTTAGCTGATGGTTTATAGCGTACATTTCATCCTAAATCGGTTGCGGTATTGCCTCCAAATTGGTGTAATTTTTCCACCATTCGAGCAAGCCAGTTTTTTCTATGAATTTAGAGGGATCGCACATACCTCACCCAAACGACAACTGCTATAAAAGGAGTTACGAACAAATCGATTTGGTGTATTTTTTACACCAATTTTTTCCTAAAAACAACACAAACTATTCTGATAGAGATATTCAATACCAAACTTCTTCTGTAAATTATTCCTGTATTGTTGAACATAAATAAATTTTTCAATCGCTCTTCTCTTAATTTGGACGATTGAAAAGAGAAGCGATCTTGCGAAAGACCAAAATTATCGCAAGCCTCATCGACATTGATTCATCCTTATTCAAGAAAAAAACTTAACCCTAATGACACAAACATTTGTACCCGATCCCAGCGCTGAAACCGCTGAAATTCCGCCATGTCGCCGCCCATCCAACCCCCACCAACAACCCCTCAGACATTTACTCATCGGTTCGCCCAAAGCCGTTCAAGGAACAATTCACACGCTGCACGTCTTAGGTTACGCGGAAGTGGGCGAGTGGAGTCGCCTCATTCCCACAACTAATCCCGGCGAAGTTGTGAGTATTCTCGTGCGTCGCGTTCGGCTTCAAGAATAGAAATCACAGAAATTGTAGGGTGGGCAAGGTTATAAATTCATCTTTGACAATCCATAGGAAAAATCCCTTGCCCACCACTCTTGGCAAGTTCATGGTGGGCATTGCCAAGGGTGAGAGAATTTGTTGAATCCAGCTTTTGAGCGGCAATTCCCACCCTACAAAATACTTCAGCACGATTTATTGGCTCTAATTCAAGAATTTAGAGATGCCTTATAATTTCTCACGCGATCGCCTGCCGCAACTCCCATCACCTTAGCCAACCAAGGGGGAGGAGTCGTAGCTAGTGCAGTTTGAAGTTCGCCCAAAACCTCTCTCGCTTGACCGCCTTCGGTCTTTTTCATCGGATAAATTCCAGCTTGAATCACCTTCGCTGCGGCGGGTCCTCCTACCGAAACGATATAGAGAATGTGGCAATCTCGTATCAGGTTGACTCGAAAGGCATTTTTATCATCAGAAAGATAAGCTTCCCCAGCCGAACGAATATCAACCAGTCGAATCTCTTCAGCCGAAACTTGATAAATCAGATAGCGAAAACAAGACC
>JAXHVQ010000113.1:0-19619 GCA_034189065.1 Cyanobacteriota bacterium | reverse complement strand
TGTCGTCCCTCGAGCGCTTCGCGATGTCGTCCCTCGAGCGCTTCGCGATGTCGTCCCTCGAGCGCTTCGCGATGTCGTCCCTCGAGCGCTTCGCGATCGCGCCCGCCCACTGGTTGAGATACACTAACGGTTGCGTTATCCAGCGCGCTGTCATAATGCCGACGGCTATCGAAACCCCCAGTGCTACAGCGCACAACACAATCGTATTGCGCGTATTGGCTTCAATTTTTTCCATGAAGTCGGCTTCTGGCACCACTACGGCAATCAGCCAATCTAAGCCGTAGCGATCGCGAAAGGGCTGTACCTGCACGAATTGTCGCCGACTGTTGACGTTAAACTGAAGTTGTTGTCGTTGTTGCAATTGGCGCTCGAAATTAAAATTCTCGCTCAGATACTCTGCCGTCGCTCGTGTCAAAAGATTTTCGCTCGCCGTTGCCTTCACTTGTTCTGCGCCATAATCCCCACCAAGGGAGCGAAATGGCTTTTCTCCTGTGGAAGTTGCTACCAACATTCCCGTCCGTTCGATAATAAAAACCTGCCCAGTTTTTCCAATTTTCAGACCTTCTAAAAAGTCACCAATTTGGGAAAGATTAATATTCGTTAGCAGTACGCCTTGAAGCTGACCATCTGCGGTGTAAAACGGTCTGGATGCGCCGAGATAGGCGGTGACTCCTGCTGTATTGGGATAAATTTCGCTCCACACCGGACCGCGCGCGGCAACGGCAGCTTTGTACCACGGACGAGTGCGAGGATCGAAGGGAATACTCCTCAAAATGTCTTGGGGTTCGCCGCGATCGTTAGTCGTATAAGTATGAAAAGTATGATTGGTTGCCTTTGTAGAAATTCGCAGGGTTAATTGACCGCCTTCAAACCGTTCGGCTCCTAAATTATCTTGATTTTCTAATCCTAAGCCGGTAAACGTAAGAGTGTCAAAGATTTTTAATTGCTGCCAAAAGTAGCGTTCGAGTTGGGGGAGATTCTGGAGATCGAGTTGACCGAGATTGAGAGCCATTGCGTTAATTTCGTTCGCTTGGTGAGGCGTTTCGAGAAAATTTTGGAGGTTTTGTTCGACGCGCGCGTTGGTTTCTTCGAGGAGGCGATCGGCAACTTCGCTGACGGCGGTTTGTCCGTTGCGAAATGAAAGGTAGCCGACTAATCCCACAGTGCCCACAATTTGCATCACGAACGGAACAATGAGGACAGTTCGCAGGCGAAACGTACTAAACCATTGAGAGAACGAGGAATTTGAGGTCATTATCGATCGCGCTTTCGGCATATTTTTAGGGAAATCTAACGGAGATCCAAGCTCAATTTCTCGGAAGACCTCACTCTATTTTAAGGTTTTCCTTTTACTTTATAGTAGTTTTGCTTAAAATAATAGCAATCTAAAATTGTGAAAAACTCGTGAAATTACAGAATTAACGATTGGTCTTTTATCAGTCCTCAGCCATCAGCACTTCAGCATTCAGCTTTCAGTAAATAGTTATTCCCCCATCTCCCGCTCTCCCCGTCTCCCCCGCTCCCCCGCTCCCCCGCTCCCCCGCTCCCCCGCTCTCCCTGCTTACTGCCGACAGCGTTCGAGGTAAATTTGAACCACGCGATCGCGCGGATTTTGAACCGCACAGCGCTCAAACAGCGTTGCCGCCTTCTCCACCTCTCCCTCCTGAAATAGCAACCACGCGCGTTCAAAATCGGGTTTAGTCGCCAATTTGCCCTGTTTGAGCGCTTCATCGTCCGCCTCAAACACCTCATACACCGACACCACCTCCGACTTTCCCTTCACCTGCACCTTATCAAGAAAGCGAATGGCATACTGTTCGGGATCTTCCAATTTCAGCCAAGTTTGCTGAGAAATCAACAACGGAGCGCTATAATCCTTCGTCAACCCCTCCAACCGCGCCGCCAAATTCACCGCATCGCTAATCACCGTACTATCCATCCGCGACTGTCCGCCAACGGTTCCCAGCATCGAACGTCCCGTATTGATGCCAATGCCGATCGCGATCGCCGGATGCTGTTGGTTTCGTCCGCGAGCGTTAAACTCCTTCAATCGACGTAGCATCGCAATTCCCGCTCTCAGGGCATCATCGGCGCTGCGATTAAATAATGCCATAATCGCATCGCCAATATACTTATCAATAAACCCTTGATTTTCAATAATCGCCGGTTCCATATAACTCAAATAAGCATTAATAAACTGAAAATTATCTTCCAAACTCATCCGTTCCGAAAGCGTCGTAAACGAGCGAATATCGGAAAACATAATCGACATTTCCTGCTCCACCGACTCGCCGAGTGTCACCTCGACAATACTCTCTTTTTCGAGCAACTGTAGGAACTGGTGGGGAACAAACCGCGCCGTTGCCTCGGCAATCTCCACTTGGAGATCGAGCGCCAACTGCAAATCCGTATTCACCTCAAACAAATCCGCAATAAACTGTTGCCGTTCCGCCTCAGCGTGTTGGCGCTCGCTAATATCAGCCAAGGCCGCGATCGCATAAATAATCCGCCCCCCAGCATCATAAATTGGCGTTCCCCACACCTCCAACGGAATCATTTTATCGCTGCGACGAACTTCCAAATTATCCGCCCGAACGCTTTCTCCTCGCAGCGCGCGCGCGCAGGGCAAATCCTCAGATGGATAGAGAGTTTCGCCCCCCACCTGATACAGTTGATAAATCTCCGGCAAGCGCTCAACTGTCGCTTGAAGCTCGAACCCGCGACCGAGTAACTGTCGCGCTTGAGAGTTAAGGTATGAAAGCACTCCCGTCGCATCGAGAATCATCACTCCCACGGGAATGCCATCTAAAAACTGTTGCAGGCGGTGTTCGTTTTCTTGGAGTTGAGCGATAAGGTTTGCCTGCTGCCGGTTTGCCTCTTCTAAAGCTTGATTTGCCTCTTGCAATTGCAATGTTTTTTCACTCAACTGTCGCTCTTGCCAATAACTATTTAAAGCTTCCGAAACCGTCAGATTCAAATCTTCAGCTTGCCACGGTTTAGCAATATAACGATAGAGCTTGGCATAATTTACCGCATTGGCAACCGCTTCGACATCCGCTTGACCGGTGAGCAAAATCTTTAATGTTTTGGGAGAAATTTCGTGGACGCACTTTAGCAACTCATCCCCCTTCATTTCCGGCATAATATAATCGGAAATAATAACGGGAACGTCATATCCTTCTTCCAGCAACTCCTCAAATAAATCCAAGGCATCAGCTCCTCCCTCTGCCAATTCGATGGTATACTCGCGACCGAACGCCTCTCTCAGTTCTGCCTTAAGACTTTGCAAAACTGTTTGTTCGTCATCGACGCAGATAATCGCCTGTTTGCTCATTCGAGTTGGGATTTGTAAGCTGGGGGTTAGAGTCGAGCTAAAATTCCCGAGGGTTAATTCTAGATTCATTTTAAGTAGAAAGTTCGGCTATGCCTGACTGAATTGTTTCGATCAATTCGTTTTCCGACCAAGGTTTTCGCAAACAGCGATGGAGGTTGGCTTGCTCAAAAGCTCGCCGAACCGCGTTTTCGTCGGCTTGTCCGGTGAGCATAATTTTGACGGACTGCGGGAATTTCTGATGGATTTCGATTAAGAATTCATCTCCTTTCATTCCGGGCATCAGCCAATCGGAAACGATGATCACGAGGCTAGCGTCCTCTTCAGCCAGTTCGTCGATTAACTCCAGGGCCTCTTCCGCATTTTCAGCCAGTTCGTAACTGTAAGTACTCCCAAAACGCTCTTTGATTTGAGTTTTGAGGCTTTGCAGGATGACTTTTTCATCGTCAACGCATAAAATGACAGGTTTAGACATGACATTAACTCCTTTTTAACGCTGTTAAGTAATAAGTTATTTTTCGGGGAGATGGATGGGAATTGAAATGCTAAAAGTTGTTGTTCCGGGAACCGATTCCACTTCAATGGTACCTTGATGCTTGTGAATAATTTTGCGAACGATATCGAGTCCCAAACCGCTGCCCTCGCCGGGGGGTTTGGTTGTAAAAAAAGGCTCGAAAATTTTCGACATAATTTCAGGGGGAATGCCTTTGCCGGTGTCGGTGAAGCGCGTTTGAATGCGTTCTTCGTGCTGAGAGACATCAATGGTTAGCGTTCCCCGTTCGTTCATCGCTTGAATGGCGTTGTGAACTAAATTCGTCCAAACTTGGTTCAGTTCGTCGGGATAGCACCAAATGGGGGGAATGGAATCGTAGTGACGAATGACTTCGATGCCTTGTTTGAGTTGGTTTTGATAGAGGGTTAGCACGGTGTCAATACCTTCAGTAAGATTAGTGAGGATTTTTTCGCCAGAACGGTCGTATCGTGCGTAGGTCTTAAGGGCAAAGACGACCTTTGAGGCGCGTTCGGTAGCCGTGTTGACGATTTGGGTACTGCGCTGCAAAGCTGAGAGCTTATAAGCAATTTCCAGGATATACTGGCTATTATCTTTTTGAAATAAGGGTAAAAACCCTTCGATATTTTCGTATATTCCCATATCTACGAGGGTATCGGCTAGGGTATCTGCGGCGGCGATCGCGCTCTCTTCCAGTTGCCGAGTGAGGGCGCGCCGGAGTTTGCGCTCTTGTTTGGCGGAGAGGGTGGCATCGTGCTGCTCAAAGGCTTGGGTCAATAAGCTCAAAAACTGCCGCTCTTCTTCTGGGGAAAAGGAACGCAGCAAGAGGGGAAGTTCTTCTAAGGTTTGCTGTAAAAATTTACCGATGTTGCTCGCAGAGGAACGAATAGCCCCTAAAGGTGTATTGATTTCGTGGGCGACTCCGGCGACGAGTTGTCCGAGGGCAGCCATTTTTTCCGATTGGATCAGCTCTTCTTGGGTAGCGGTCAGTTGTTGCAGCGTCGAGGCGAGTTGGGCATTTTTCAACTGCAATTCCTCGGTTCGTTGGGTAACCTGACGTTCGAGGGTGCGGTTATAGTCGGCGAGGATGTTCTCCGCCTTTTTGCGTTCGGTAATATCCACGAAGGCCGCGATCGCATAACTCACTTCCCCCCTTTCGTCGTAAATCGGCGTTCCGAAACATTCGATGGGGATCGCGCGATCGCGGTGGCGCACTTCCATATCGTCTACGCGCGCGCTCGACCCTCTCAATGCCTTGACAATGGGCAGCTCGGATCTCGGATACAATTGGTCGCTCCCCGCCAAATACGCTTGATAGGTCCGCGTTAATTGTTCGACTTTCTCCGACTCGATGACTCCCCGACCGAGCAGGTGTTGGGCGGTTTGATTGGTATAATAGCCTCGACCGTCGCGATCGGCTACGAACACCCCCACGGGCATTGCATCGAGGAATTGAGTCAGGCGGGTTTCGCTTTCAAACAGGGCTTGGTTCAATGCTTTCATTTCCGCATTTTGCGCTTCCAAGGCGGTAAAAGAGTCTTTAAGCTGTCCTACCATGCTATTGAACGTTTGCGCGAGACTGCCCAGTTCGTTTTGCGATCGCGCTTTCACTCGCACTGCCAAGTCGCCTTCCCGAATGCGCGCAGCGGCAGCCGTTAACTGATTGAGGGGATTGACAATTTGGCGCGAAAACAAAAAGCCAATGGTTCCCGCACCCGCCGTCACCACGACTAAAATCCCCCCTAGTAACGCTGCCATTTGACGCGCTGGGGCATAGGCTTCGGCTGTGGGCAGTTCCACCATCACATTCCACGGAACGCTCTGGATGGGAGCTGTCACGCCCAATACTTCGACCTGGCGCAATCCTCGATAGCTTCCTAAAAACTCGCGGGTGGGCGAGAGGATTTGAGAGGTATTAGCGGCGATGAAAGGGCGTTCTGACAAGTCTTCTAGCGTTGCGCTTTCGGGGGAACTTCCCGATAAAGCAATGAGTCGCAGGCGATTGTCGAGGACGTAAACGTACCCCGTTTGACCGACTTCGGCGTGCGCGGCAACGACCCAGAGAAATTTCAAGTTAATTTGCGCCATTAACACTCCATCCACTTCATCGGCGGCGTTGCGCACTGGGACGGCAAGGCGAACGATGGGGACTTGTAGGTCGGGGTCTATTTCAACTGGACCGATGTATTCTTCTTTTCGCTGGTAAGTGCGGGTGAATAACCGTCGCTCCCTTTTATTCTCGAGTTGGACTTCGCGGTAAAGGGAGGCAGTCACGACGGGGTCGCCTTGGTTGTCGAGGAGGGCGACGAGCTCGAAGGCTTCGTTGTGGCGGGCGAGGGCTTCGAGGAGGTTTTGTTGAGCTGAGGAGGGGAGGTCGGTGAAACCGCGCGTCCGGGCTAAGTAGTTGAGTTTGTTCTGGAAGTCGTTGAGATAACTATCGATTTCTTGGGCGGCGGCTTGACTGCGTTCTTGTTGAAGAAGTATGGTTTGTCGCAAGAGCGCGCGGAAGCTGAGTTGAGCGACCAGTCCTCCGGCGAGCAGGGCCGCGATCGCGCTGAGGGCGATGGAGCCGTAGCGCAGTTGATTGGCAATTTTGGTTGGGGGTCGTCGGAGTTTCATCTCTACTCTATTGAGTGGTTTTTGTCAAGAGTGAATTTGCTTTTTTTGCGATCGCTGACTATAAAAAAACATCGATTTCATCGGTTAATATATCTTCGGTAATGCTTTTGACTCGGGCTTTTTCTGCGGGGGCGAGGGTGCCTCGGAAAGGGGCTAGTTCCTGCACGCCGTCTTCGATGCCCAATTTGTATTGTTTGCCTTCCCAGCGGCCTTTTTCGACGAGAATCGCCCCTTGAAGCATCATTTTGGGAACATCTTGAAGGGCGCTGGTGACGACGCGATCGGGAGCGAGGGGAGCGCGATCGAGTTGCCAGCCAATGAGATAAAAGTCTTTTTTCGAGGTTAGGGAATAAACACTTTCTTCGGCGGGTTCGGCGCTAATTGAGATAATATCTACCCCCGATTCAACTTGCTGGGTTGCTAACTTTTTTGCTTTTTCTTCATCAGTCCAACTTCCTAGCCAATCCACTTTAACTTCAATTTTAGGGTCGATAGATTTTACTCCGCGCTCAAAGAGAATCGCTCGTTCTTTCATATGAGCGTAATCCACTCCTCCAATAAATCCCACTTTCTGAGTTTTCGTTTTCAGGGCAGCGACAACTCCGGCTAAATATCCCAGTTCCCCGCCTCGAAAGGTGAGACAGCCTTGGTTGATATTGTTTCCCGGACAATTGGTTGTTGCCGAAAATTTGACGCGGGGATAATTTTCGGCAACCTTTTCGATGGCGTTTAAAAATTCTCCGCCATGACCGATAATAAAATTAAAGCCATTGAGAGCGTATTGTTCGATGATTTTTTCTTTTTCAGCGTCCGACAATTCTCCGGCTTGTTCGGTATGGGCAACTTGCGCGCCTAATTCTTGCTGAATGAGTTGCAAACCTTCATAACCCGACTGACTCCAAGACCCGTCGTCGATAGTAGCGGGCAAAATCATCGCAACTTTGAAGTTACTGTTTTCGGGAGGGGAAGAGGTGGGAATGGAGTCGTCAGGAAGACAGCCTGCAAGCGGCGCGATCGCGCAAATTAAACTAGGAATAAAAAGCCGCCATTTTCGGCTGGAAAGCCGACGCAATAATGGGATAAAATAAGCAGGTGATGGCGAAAACATAGGTTAAAAGTGCTACTTTTAATACATCGATTAAGAAGGGTCAGTTTTGCGAGAATTGGAACTGAATCTAAAGGGCAAAATAACGGTAAACATTGTTTGTCCGGGTTGACTGTCCACTTCAATTGTTCCCTGATGTTTTTCGACGATTTTACGAACGATATCTAATCCTAAACCACTTC
The DNA here is from genome assembly GCA_034189065.1 of Cyanobacteriota bacterium. GTDB lineage: Bacteria > Cyanobacteriota > Cyanobacteriia > Cyanobacteriales > Spirulinaceae > FACHB-1406. Next base: position 11,871 of record JAXHVQ010000113.1, on the reverse strand, counting down.
CTTCTCCCGACGGTTTTGTTGTAAAGAAGGGCTGGAAAATTTTGGGCAAGATTTCTGGAGAAATGCCTTTACCGCTATCGGTGACGCTAACCTGAATTTTATCGCCTCGTTCGACAATATTAAACGTTAAACTTCCCTTGCCATCCATTGCTTGCAAAGAATTTTGAATGAGATTCGACCAAACCTGATTGAGTTCGTCGGGATAGCAAAGTATGCGCGGAAGCTTAGGAGCATTTACTGCTGTTGTTACGCCTTGCTTGAGCTGATTTCGATACAGAATTAAGGTCGTTTCAATGCCTTCTACTAAATCCGCTTCAATCATCTCTCCCGACCGATCGTAATGGGAATAAGATTTCAGAGCGATTACAATTTTAGAAGCGCGGCTCGTGGCTAATTCTATAGTTTGCATACATCTTTGCAGTCCGGACAAATTATAAGCCACTTCTAAGAGAGCTGATGAATTTGGACTCTTGAGGATGGGTAAAATTTCGGAAATATCTTGTTGTGCGTTCATATCCACAAGCGTATCGGCAATTAAGTCGGGGGCTTCCATTTGCTCTTCTTCGAGAAATTGAGTCAGTTCTCGTTTAATTTTTCGTTTTTCCTTAAAAGAAAGATTGTTCTTTTTATCCGAAGAATGATTTAACAACTTTAGAAAAAATTCGACTTGCTCGGAAGAAACAGTTTTAAAAACTTGCGGAAGTTCTGTTAAAGTATATTTTAAAAAAGTGTCAATAGTGTGAACCGAAGATGAAATTGCCCCCAATGGATTATTGATTTCGTGGGCAATTCCCGCGACTAAATGACCGACTGCTGCCATTTTTTCGGACTGAATTAGTTCGTCTTGAGCGAGTTCTAGTTGCTGTAAGGTGTGTTTGATTTCCTGATTTTTATGAATTAATTCATTATTTTTTTCTTGAAGGCTTCTTTGCATCGACTGGAGAGATAAGTGAGTTTCAACGCGAGCGATCACCTCTTCAATTTGAAAAGGTTTTGTCACATAATCCACTCCTCCCGCTTCAAAAGCTTTAACCTTATCCAAAATATCGCTCAGCGCGCTCAAAAAAATCACAGGAATCCCCTGAGTCTTCTCATCAGCTTTGAGCCGAAAACAAACCTCATACCCATTCATTTCAGGCATATCAATATCAAGCAAAATTAAATCGATGGGGATTTCCCGCGCGATCGATAAAGCTTGACGACCATCCCTGACTGGCCGAACCGAATATCCGCGATCGGACAGCATCCCAACTAACAGGCGTAAATTAGCCGGGACATCATCAACTACTAAAATATTGGCTTTAGTTGAAGCTAAATACTGGTCGTTCATGGCGATAGTTTTGCGTCTTGAATTAAGGTAACGATTTTACTGTACTCAAAATCGTCCGCTAAGGCAGCAAGCGCCCCAGCTAAAGCTGTATTGTAGCCGTCGATTTCCTCAATTGAGCGATCGAGAAGCTCCATATCAGAAAATTGAGCTGCCTGTTCTACATTAGCTAATAATTCGGCTGGAATAGCCGATAAAGTGGACGAGGTTAAAATTGTACGAGCATTAAGGGAAGAATCATCGCTAGAATAAGCGAGATCGTCGTAGATATAGCGCAGTCCAATGTGCTTTTCCATCGCCCGAAAAATGTCTTCCTCGCGGAATGGTTTGCGCAAAAAATCATCGCATCCCGCCGAAATCACAATTCCTCGTTCTTCCTCTAAAGCGCTGGCGGTTAGCGCAATCACGGCTGTAGCCTGTCCTTTAACAGTCGATTTTATGTTCTGAGTCGCTTCGTAACCGTCCATCACTGGCATTCGCATATCCATCCAAATCAGGTGCGGTTCCCAAGCATCCCAAATGTCTATGGCTTCTTTCCCATTACTCGCTTCCTTGAGGTCAAACCCGAAAGGCTCGAGCAGTTTCACGAGAAGTTGGCGGTTGAACGGTTTATCGTCCACAATTAAAATGCGATATTCAGGTTGTCCTTCGGCTAAGCCAAGAACGTGTTGTTGGGGTCGGTCGCTTTCAATTTCTCTGGCTTCGACGGCTTCGGTCTGAATGTCGAACTCGAAGCAACTACCGCGTCCGACTTGGGAACGTACTTTTATTTTTCCTCCCATCAATTGGATGAAGTTACGGCTGATGGAGAGGCCCAAACCCGTTCCCTCTTGAATATTTTTGCCGGCTTGGGTTTGCGCGAAGGCTTCAAAAAGTTTGTCCATTTCTTCAGGGGCAATTCCCAAACCCGTGTCTTCAACCTCGAAGTGAATCCATCTTTTTCTGTGGGTTTTTCGTCCTGGGTTCGGGGTTCGAGGTTCGGGGTTTTGGGTTGTTGAAGGAGCATCTTGACCCACAATAAAAAATAAAGAAGAACCCACCGCAACCGACGAAGAGGATCCCACCGCAAAGGACGAAGAAGACCCCAGAACTGAGTGTGATGTGCGATTCCCGATCCCCTGAGTTCCCACTGCCAATTCTTGTCCGTTGCCTCTTGGTTCTCCTTCGCGATCGCCTACCGACACGCGCAAGGTTACGCTGCCTTCGCGGGTAAACTTGAGAGCATTATTAATAAGATTAATGAGAACTTGACGCAGTTTGATTTCGTCGGTGCGGATGTAACGAGGAAGGTCGAAAGAAGATTCAAAGCGCAATTGCAGGTGCTTTTCTTGTGCTTTGAGTTGGAGCATATCTTCGATGTCGCCAAGGAGACGGTAAAGGTCGAAGCTTTTTTCGTTGAGGACAGTGCGTCCGGCTTCGATTTTGGATAAATCTAAAACCTGATTGATGAGGTTAAGGAGATGTTCGCCGCTGCTGGCGATAATATTGATATTGTCTCGATGTTCGCTGGAGAGACTCGGCGATCGCAACAGGAGTTGAGAAAAGCCTAAAATGGCATTGAGGGGCGATCGCAATTCGTGGCTCATGTTGGCGAGAAAGGTGCTTTTGGCTTGGTTGGCGGCTTCTGCGGCTTTTTTGGCCCGGGCGAGTTCGGCGGTACGCTCAGCAACGCGCTGCTCGAGTTGTTCGTTGGTGTGGATGAGGGCTTTTTCGGCGAGGCGGCGTTCGAGTTCGGCGGTGGCGCGATCGGCAAAAATTTGTAAGACTTCGCGCGCCCGGTCTTCTTGCAGTAGGGGTTTGTCGTCCATAATACAGATATGACCGACGACTCGACCGGCGGGATTCACCAGCGTCACGCCTAAATAGCTTTCGGCTTCTAAAGGAGGCAGGTCGGGGTCGAGAGGAAACAGTTGTTGCAAGCAACGGGGATAGCTCACCACCCCATCTTCAATGGCTTTGGCGCAGGGGGTGTTTTCGAGGTTGTAGGTGCAGTCTTCCATCACGCGGTCTTTGGCCCAAAATCCCAAGGTGCGCAGTTTCTTTTTCCCCCCTTCTTCAATGAGTTCTGTTACCATTGCGTTGCGCACATTCAGGGCAAAGGAAAGGTGTTGGGCGAAGCTGCGGAAAAAGTCGGCCCCGCCATTAACCGAGGCTATCCCTTTGACTAATGCTTTGATAATATCTTCGAGTTGTTTGCGATCGCCAATTTCTTCAACTGAAACCAGCCACAGGTCGGGTTCGTTGTCAAGTTGGGACAGCCGCGAAAAGCTGAGTTTGACCCAAATGAGATACCCTTCTTTGTGCAGGAGGCGTTTTTCCACGGCAAAGCGATCGCATTCGCCGCTTGTCAGGGATTGCGTAATGTCGCAATTATCCGAGTCTACCAGCTCGCCAAGGGAACAGTTGGACAGTTCCTCGCTGGCATAGCCCAAGAGCTCGGCAAGTTTGGAGTTCGTGCGAACCCATCGACCGTTAGAGTCGATTTGGCCCAGGCCGATGGCGACTTGCTCGAAAATCGTGTTGGACAGTTCTGAGGTGTGAGGGTTATCGATCATAACGTTTGGGCAACTTGTAAAGGTCAATTAGAAGTTGAGCTGCACCCGTAAGTTTCCGACGTAAATATCTGAATTATTACTGAAATTATTAGGATTTCCAATCCAATAAAAGGCGGGGACGAGGGCGAGGTTTGGGGTCATGGGGTAAAAGTAGGCGATTTCGACCTCCGACTGCACCCCGCCGTTGCCGCCGCCGGACGCGAGGAAGTTGCGACCGGCGAGGGGGGAGAAGGGGATAAGGTAGGATATTGTAGCCAGCGCGCCTTCTTTGCCCAAATCCGGAAAAGCGAGGCCGAGTTGGAAAGATTGTGCCTGAATTTGACCGTCCGATCGCCCCGGCGTTGTCGGATTAATTTGGGCGATCGCGTAGGAGTATCGCCCAAATGCCCCGACCCACGGCGCGATCGCTACGTCGAAGTTGACCCCAAAGGCATGGGTTGTGGCTTCTTCAATAGACCCGCCAAAGCCGTCGTCGGCGACTCCGGTAATGGGTTCCCCCGTGGCCCCACCAACACCTAACCCAGTTAAGTTGCCATTTTCGTCGAAGATGGGGACGTTGTTGTCGAGGCGGGAGGCGTTGTAGAAGAAGCGCAAATTAAGGGCATCGGTGGGGGAAACGGCGAGTTCGACGGAGGTGGTACGGGTTGCGCCCAACAGTCCTTTGGCGGGGTTGGTGGCGGTGTTGAAGCCGAATTGGGGGGGCAGAAATTCGGTGTTCTCGCCTAAGTAGCCGACGGTGAGGCGGAAGGTGTCGTCGATGTCCCAGGCGAGAACGGCCCCGGCCCCGCGATCGATGGCGTTGGTGAAGGTGCTGCCGATGCTGTTGAAGCTGCTGGTTCCGGTTCCGAAGAAGGTGTAGGCGTTTCGATCGAAGTGACGGTACCAGTTGATGCGCGGACCGACGGTTAGGGTCGCGCGATCGCCGACGGGGAATTGATAAAATAACTCTCGAATGACAATCTCGCTCATGCCCACGTTCGTTCCTGCAGTTTGATCGGTGTAGGGTACGCCGAAGGTGTTGTACAGTCCGGCTGAGGTGTAGGCGTTGGCGGGGGAATTGCCGTTGCCTGCGGCGAGTTGCACCACGAGGTTGTCTTTGCCGGTGAAGGAGGTGTTGAGGGTCAGCCAAACGAGGGTGCTGAAGGTGGTTTGGGGGTCTTCGGCGAGTTGGACGAGGGGTTGATGGGTGGTTGAGTGGCGCGCGGCGGGTCGAATTTCGAGGGGTGCGTTGATGTTGGAGGTTTCGACTTGGATGTTGCCGGTGGCGCTGGCGTGGGTGACGTTGAGGAAGGCGAGTCCGCTGAGTGTGGTGGTGGGGGAAAATTGACGGCTTTCGAGGGTGCCTGTGCGGGTGTCGAGGGTATCGATGCGATCGCGCAGTTCTTCGAGTTCGATGGTAAAGTCGCGGCGCAGGCGACGGAGTTGTTGGAGGTCGTCGGCAGTTACGGTGCGTCCAGTTCTGATGAGGGTTTCGAGTTTTTGCCCGCAGGCGTTGAGGGCGGCGGCAAACTCAAAGCGGGTTAGGACGCGATCGCCGCCATAGCTGCCATCGGGATATCCTGCCAGACAGTCGTAGCGTTCTGCCAGCGATTGTAAGGCACTCCAGGTCCAATCTGTTGGCGCGACATCGGAGAATTGGGAAGCGGAGGGGACGCTTTCTCGAAGAAGGGGGCGCATTTCTGACTGGGCAAGCGTTTTAGTACAATTACAGAGAATACAGAAAATAGAAAGCCAGATTTCACCAAAAATGCGCAAGCGGGAGCAATTGACAATCATCGGATTTGGGCGTTATTTGGATGTCGTAGCGTCACCCGATGGAAAATCTTCGTCAGAAAATCCTCATTTTTACGGAGATTTTTTCACGAGAAGTACGTTATAGGTTAGCAAAGTTTTGTGAAAAAGCGGTGAAATTTTTTAAATCCTTCATCCTTTGTCCTTCGCGTTTTGCTCTTCGTCACTCGTCACTTACTCAATTTTATGCCTTCTGTGCGATCGCCTTTTGCCTATTGACTCTCAATGGACTTCTCGAAGTCAAACGGAAGTGTTAAGTTCGACAAATCTTGTATTTCGTAGGAAGGTTGTTGCGGACGCGAGCTGGAGGGAAAATCGATAACTTTTTTATCTGCACCGTAACCCATCACTCCATATTTTGCAACGGGTTGTCCAAAAGTATTGAAAGCTCCCAAGAGCGTACAGGCAATCGCTTTTATCTCTACGAAATCGCTCGATAGTTGGTGGGAGAATGGATGGTTAATTTAGACTCGGAGCAACCTTCGAGGGGGTTGCGCTGACAGAAGAGGCGATGCCGAAGGCAAAACCCTGTCCCGACAAGTCGCCGAAAGCAGGCAGAAACGAGGATATTACCCCTAAAGGGCGATCTTTTACAGATAAACAGTAGAAGAATATTAAGCTGTATATAGCGTTGAAGTAAAACGAAAGTTTTAGGCGTTCTGACAGCGCTGGAGATAAATTTGGGCGACGCGATCGCGCGGATTTTGTTCTATGCAATCGGCAAACAGTTGCGCCGCTTCACAGAAGGCTTCTTGATTATAAAGCAGCCATCCCCGCTCGAATGTAGATTTTGTTGCTAATTTTCCTTCTTTCAACTGCGGTTCGTCAGAATCAAAAATTTCGTAGACAGCAACCCAAGTTGATTTTCCTTTAACTTTGACGCGATCGATGAAGCGAATTGAGTAATCTTGATGCTCTTCTAAGGCAATGAAAGTATTATGAGAAATCAGGAGGGGAACGCTGTATTCTTTAGTTAAGGATTCCAGACGAGATGCTAAATTCACCGGATCGCCGATCGCTGTACTATCCATGCGAAAGGTTCCCCCAATTGTCCCCAGCATTAAATTGCCTGTATTAATACCGATTCCCACCTCCAAAGGCAGGCGATGGTTTTCCTTTCGTCTTAAGTTATACTGATTCAATCTATTGAGCATGGCAATAGCAGCGCGAACGGCATCATCTGCGCTACGACCAAACAAAGCCATAATACCATCGCCAATATATTTATCAATAAACCCATTATTTTCGACGATTGCAGGCTCCATGCGCGATAAATAACCGTTGATAAACTCAAAATTATCTTGTAAGCTCATTTGCTCGGAAAGTTGAGTGAATGAACGAATATCCGCAAATAAAATTGACATAGTACGTTCGACTGAATCGCCTAAGTTTATATCCCGAATGCTCTGTTTGTCGAGAAGCTTCAGAAACCGCTTCGGCACAAACCGAGAAAAGGATTGATTGAGTTCTTCTAGTTCTTTATTAATTCCAATTAACTTTATATTCTGTTCGGCTAATTGCTGATTTTGCATATAACTTTTAATCGCTTCCTTGACCGTTAAATTCAGGTCGTCGCTTTGCCAGGGTTTAGCAATGTAGCGATAGAGTTGTGCTGAATTAATCGCATTGGTTACGCCATCCAAACTCGCTTGTCCGGTGAGCATAATTTTGAGCGTCTTAGGCGATACTTCGTGAATGCGTTTTAGCACCTCATCTCCTTTGAGATCGGGCATAATATAGTCGGAGATAACTAAAGCAATCTCACTTCCCTCTTCGAGTAATTCTTCAAGTAACTCTAAAGCATCAATTCCTCCAATAGCTGTTTCAACATCAAATTCATCTCCCAGCACAATTTTAAGTTCTCTCTTCAGACTCGAGAGAACCGTTTGTTCGTCATCAATACAAATGATGACCGGCTTTTTCATTCCTGTACCATTCCTATTTCTTGCAACCCAGATTTAATACAATCTACTAATTCATAGCTACTCCAAGGTTTAGCTAAACATTGATGTAATTTAGCTTCTTCTTTGGCTTTTTCAATGGCATCTTCGTCTGCCTGACCGGTGAGCATCACTTTAACAACATCGGGATACTCTTGATGAATCTTAATTAAAAATTCATCGCCTTTCATCCCCGGCATCAACCAATCCGAGACAATGACCAGGATATCGATTCCGTCCTCTTGCAATTCTTGAAGAATTTCGATGGCTTCATCGGCACTTTCAGCACTTTCATAAAGATAGCGATCGCGAAAAGCTTGTTTGAGTTGTCTTTTTAGGCTTTTGAGAATGACGACTTCATCGTCAACGCACAAAATCACGGGTTTTGTCATTTTTTTATGTCCTAAAATAAAGATAAGAGATTAACAGGTTTCTGCAGGCAAAGTTACAATGAACGTTGTGCGACCGGGTTGCGATTCTAATTCAATTTTCCCGCAATGTTTTTCAATAATTTTTTTAACGATGTCCAAACCCAATCCACTCCCTTCACCGGCGGGTTTTGTTGTAAAAAAGGGCTGAAAGATTTGCGATTGAATTTCTTCGGGAATCCCCGGACCGCTGTCGGAGATGCCAACTTTAACTCCATCGTCTCTCCGGGTAACTTCCACCGTCAAGGTTCCTTGGTTCTGCATCGCTTGGAGGGCATTATGAATTAAATTAGTCCACACTTGATTGAGTTCGTCGGGATAACAGAAAATTTGAGGTGAATTGTCGTATTTGCGAATCACTTCCACACCGTATTTGCTCTGATTGTGATAAAGGGTTAAAATCGTTTCAATCCCTTCGATAACGCTGGCTCGAATTTTGACTCCGGTGCGGTCGTAGCGCGCATAGGTTTTGAGGGCAAACGTCACTTTTGCCGCCAGTTCCGCCGCCGTGTTAATATCTTTAATACTTTCCTGCAAGCTGGCAAATTCGTAAACCATTTGCAAGAAATTTGAACTGTCATCTTCTTGAAAGAGGGGGAGAAAGCGATCGATCTCGTCTTGAAGATGTAATTCCATCACCCACTCTGCAAGTTCGCCAGCGTTGGCTAAATTATGCGCTTCCAACTGTTGGGCGATCGCTCTTTTCAACTTGCGCCGTTCTCGACTCGACCAAGGACTCGTTGAGGAACGCGATCGCTGTAAAATCTCCACAAAAGCGTGCTGCCGCTGAGGGGATAATGCTTGAAAAAAACTCGGAAGCGAATCCACATTTCGTTGGAGAAAGTCCTCAATATACTTCGCCGAAGAACGAATTGCGCCCAAAGGAGTATTAATCTCGTGGGCAACTCCAGCTACCAATTGTCCGAGGGCTGCCATTTTTTCCTTTTCAATTAATTCGTCCTGAGTCGATTTTAACTGTTTCAAAGCAGCGGCTAATTCCTGATTTTTTTGTCGAATTGCTACTTCAGCTTGTTGGCGGTCGGTAATATCATTAAGAATGACCGTAAAAAGCGTGCCTTTACGAGTTTGTAACTGAGAAATAGAAGCTTCCGCCGGAAATTCCTCGCCATTTTTGCGCCGTCCGCGAATGCTGCTGCGATTGCTTTTCCCCATCCCCCGATATCCCGTCGTCGTCGTCCCAAAGTCGCAAATATGCTGGCGGTGTGCCCTACGTGCGTCTGGAGGAAGTAAAATATCGAGAGGTTGACCGATAACGTCACTTGCGGTGTAACCAAAAATTTTCTCCGCACCTTGATTAAACAGTTGAATGTGCTGATTCTCGTCAATGGAGATGATAGCATCTTCGGCGATCTTGACAATCCCCGCAAATTTAGCTTGGCTTTCTCGCAAGGCTTGTTCGGTTCGCTGGCGTTCAGTGATATCGCGGAGGATGACTGTATACAGGTAGCCGTTGCTGAGGTGTAATTTAGAAATAGAGGCTTCTGCGGGGAATTCTTCGCCCGTTTTGCGCCGTCCAAATACCCCCATCCGGTTCCGTTGAGCCATTGTCCTCGATTCTGTTTTACTACGACCGAACTTGTGGATATGTTCGCGGTGAACGTCGCGAGCGGAGGGAGGAAGCAGGAGATCGAGGGGTTGGCCGATAATTTCGGCAGCGGTGTAGCCAAAGATTTTTTCTGCACCTTGATTGAATAGTTGAATGCGCTGATTTTGGTCTATTGAAATAATGGCATCTTCGGCGATATTGACGATGCCTGCAAATTTGGCTTGGCTTTCGCGCAACGCTTGTTCGCTGCGTTGGGTTTCGACGATCGCGCTTTCGAGGCGATCGCTTTGTTGGAGGGTGAGTTTCTCTGAAACGTCAAGGAGTTGAGTGAGGGTTTCAATTTGAGCGCGCAGCAGTTTGGGGTCGATTAAACTACATTGGGCGAACATCGGTTGACCTTCTCGCGTCGGGTCGAAGACCGTACCTCCCTCAAAGGGTAACAAGGCGGTTTTAATATTAAATGCGATCGAGCCGAACATTTCGGCTGTGCTTTGGGGGAGTTGGGTTTTCAGAAACAGAATGGTGGCGAATAAGCGACCCGAGGGCAAAAGACCGCCAAATCCCAGCACTGATTGGATGGCGTAGGGAATGACAAAATTCTCTTTGTCGGGAATATCGGGGGAGGTACAAGCGTCGGGAATATAAAAAGCATTGAAGGCTTTTTGGTGGAGTTCGAGCAGTTCTTCGGGTTGGGGTTGAACGATGGTTTTGGGTTCTAACCCAAGCTGCTCGATTAGTCGCGCTATCATCGGCAGTTGTGCGATCGCCTCTTCGTTGACAATGGGGATTGCTTGGTGTCTGCGAGAGGAAAATCGAGAATTCCAGCGCGCATCTTGTCCGGCGGTGGCGAGGAGGGTTAAGCAGGGAGTTTGGGGTGTAAGAACGCCTCTGTCCATCTCGTGGCGCGCCAATGCTTGTAGGGGTTCTTCGAGTTCGCCGTAGGGATGGATTTTAAAAAAGCGAACTAAGGCGCAATCTAATTCGGGGCGATCGCGCGAGCGCAAGTTTTCGTAAAAGTAGCGGACGATGCGATTGCTGGTTTCTTCCATGCTGGTGGCTCCTTCTCCCAACTGGCGCAGGGCCAAGCCGCATTCCACCATGTCTCTCAGGGTAAATTTTTGCAGGTCGTACATCGCATCATTTCTAGGGGTTTAAGGGCGATCGCTCAAACCGCGAACTGGGGAATTCGTACTGAATGAAACAGCCGAATGCGGTATTTCCCGATCGTGCCAGTATTTCCGATCGCCGCAAATGTTAAAGCAGCGTGCCAAGCGCAGGATGCAACCTTAGCAGCCGGAGGCTAAGCGCCCCAAGCTGTGTCTGTAATTTTATTCCTTTCCTAGAAAATTCGCCAGTCAGAAAGTGTTGATTTTACTGAAATAGCATTCTCTTGACCTCTTCGACCTCCGAGGGAGTGCCGAGTGGTGTTGGGGAGAAGGGGACTTTGGGGGGTAATGGGGAATTAGCGATCGCGCAATTCTGCCGCTAATTTATCCAAATCTTCTTTCAACAGAACGGTAACTCGACCGTTAAGGGGCTGTCCGTCTTGGGAATAAGTGATTTCCGTCCAGTAGGCAAAGCGGCGACCGGAACGCAATTGACCGCGCTGCGCGCCTAATGAGGGCAGATTTTGCCGTCGGGCTAATTCCAAGGTGTCGCGATTGGGGTAGTCGTAAACGATGGAGGAGCGGATATAATCTTCGTAAATATCTAACCCGTAAATGGCGCGCAGCGATTCTTCGAGTCGTTGTGGCGGTACGCCGTTGATGCGATCGACAATTTCAAATTGTTCGCTGCGAATGACTCCGGGGTTTGTGGGGACAGTGATGCGTCCGGGTGCGAGAACTGAGGCTTGGAAGCGAAAGCGTTGGGCGGGTGTATTTTCTCGCCTGACGATAAAACCATCGCCCGCACCCGATCGCAATGTCGGATTGGCTTTAATCCAAGCGAGGACGCTCTCGGCGCGATCGCCCGGTAATGCTTCGGCACCATCGACTCCCAAACTTAACAGCGCGATCGCGCCCACAACCCAACCCCATTTCAATCGATTCATCTTCACTCAGCGTATTTTTGGAATTTTCCCAAAGCGCGGTCTCAATTCATTATTGTATTTAATTTTCAATTTATGTCTAATGGGTATTAAGTAAAGAGAAGAAAAAACCGCCCAAAACGCGCAACTTCTCTGGGAACACTCGCTCCCATATGCACTGTCTTTCGGGGGCAAAGGGGAAGGGGAATTTGACAATAAAGCGGATACGGCGTA
>JAXHVQ010000112.1:0-19635 GCA_034189065.1 Cyanobacteriota bacterium | reverse complement strand
CGGCTGATGAAGCGATCGCGCCCATTCAACGCCAAGCAGAAACACCCACGGAAACGACTGAAGAAATAGCGCCAATTCAGAGACAAGTCGAAAGTCCTGCTGTCACTCCACCAACTGAAACCAGCGATGCGATCGCGCCCATTCAACCCAAGTTAGAAACGACTGAAGAAATAGCGCCAATCCAGAGACAAGTTGAAAGTCCTGCTGTAACCCCACCGACAGAAACAAGTGATGCGATCGCGCCGCCAATTCAGCCCAAACTAGAGGCAACTACTGAACCGACTGAGGAAATCGCACCAATTCAGCCCAAACTAGAAAACACTGCGGAATCGTCAGAAGAAGTTGCGCCAATTCAAAGACAAGTCGAAAGTCCTGCTATAACTTCACCAACGGAAACAATTGAGGAGTCGGCTGATGAAGCGATCGCGCCCATTCAACGCCAAGCAGAAACACCCACGGAACCGACTGAAAAAATAGCACCCATTCAACCGAAGTTAGAAACGACTGCGGAACAAACTGAAGATATTGCGCCAATTCAAAGACAAGTCGAAAGTCCTGCTGTCACTCTACCAACTGAAACAAGCAAGGAAACAAGCGATGCGATCGCGCCGCCAATTCAACCAAAATTAGAAACAACTGGGAAACAAACTGAAGCGATCGCGCCAGTCCAGCGACAAGTAGAAAGTCCTGTTTCTCCACAAACTGAAATTAGTGGAGAAACGACTGAGGAAGTAGAACCAATTCGACCGAAACTAAAAACCACTGAACTTCCTTCAAAAGAAATTGCACCAATTCAGCCGAAATTAGAAACAATCGAAGCATCTTTTGAGGAAATCGAACCTTCGTTAGAACCCACCGAATCCCAAATCGAACCCCAATCCATTCAACTTAAACCCCTCGGACTTGCAGAACCTCTCGTTTCTCTCCCAGATGGACTCCCCTCTTCGCTACAAGGCAACTCCCTAAAAGAATCCCTAAATATCCCCACTCAAATCCCTCAATCTTGGTCTAATATCTCCGAACTTTTAGGAGACTCCGCTGCTCCCTCCGCCCATATTCCCAACAATTGGTCGAATATCACGGATTTGCTTGGTGAAAATACTGCTGATACGGCGAGTTCGTCCTCTCAATCTACCGACAACGTTTCTTCCTCTTCAAGTACAACCCCTCCCCGCCTTACCAACTCGTCCAATTCAGAAAATGAGATTTCAAATTCTTCTACTGCCCCAACATCGTCCGCACCCCAAAACAGTCCAACTATCGATCTTGATGAAGAAATGCTAGAATTTTTAGCCAGAAAAGTCTACAGTTATCTAAAAATACAGTTGGAACAAGAAAGAGAGCGTCAAAACCACTATTCTGGAGGTTCTTTTTTCTGGTCGGATACGATCGACTTGACTCATCTAACTTCCCAAACATCCAACTCTCAGTCCCCATCCCCATCTCCAGGAAACCATCAAACTGAGACAGAATCTCTTTATCCCCTCCAACGAGCTCTCGAAGACGTGAGTCGCGAAGTTATGCACCTGTTAGAGGATCGATTACAAATGGACAGAGACATGGCAGGTTAACTTATTAATCGAATAAGTTATTAACGAACATCGATACTTTTTAAGGGAAAAACTTGATAAAAAAAACACTCAACTTCACCTCAATATTGTCAACATGACGTTAGTCGCCAACCCACCCACACCGAAAAAACAATGACACTCACTAAAGCAACTCTCCATCCCAACGATGCTGGCGTTCCTCCCATCGAATTTATGTTCAATCCCACTGAATTAAGCTTTGAAGGGATCTTAGAAACCTCTGAAAACTCTGGGGCGAGAACTCAACAAAGCGGAAGACCAAAAGTCAGTTTTTCCCACGTCAAAGCCTACACGATTACAATCAGCAATATTATCTTCGATACCTATGAAACCGGGGAAGATGTTGTGCAAAAATATATTGAAAATTTCAAAAGGGCTTTGGAATTTGTCGGTCAAGGAGGCGGCGGTGACGGCGACACCCAAAGACCTCCCCTCTACAAATTCATTTGGGGTAAAAAAGTTTATCTCAAATCTTGCTTCATCGAAAAACTTAACTACAAACTCACTCTATTTTTGCCCGACGGAACCCCCGTTCGCGCCCTAATTGATAGTATTACTCTCAAAGAAGCAGACGAACCCAAGCCGAGTAATAGTATGATGAATCCCGTCAAAGACCGCGACCGAGATAGTCTTTCCAGCAAATTAAAATAAAACAAATATGAACAGCGCCTCTACTTCCAGCCAAAAAGGGAATTATCAAGCCCTTCCCAATATCACCATTGATGGAACGCAAAATCCTCCCGAACTGATGGAGGATATTCTTCAAGTGATTGTCGAAGAAAGCCTTCACTTGCCTGCAATGTTTACCCTCGTGATTCAAAATGACTATCAACCGGGCGGAAAAAAGGATAAGCCGTGGAAACACCAAAGTTTGCTGGAAATGGGCAAAGAAGTGAAAATTGGCTTTGTCGCCAGCACCACCAGTTCCCAAGACTTTGAAAAAGACAACGAAGGCAATATTATAGAAGGAGAAATAACCGCGATCGAAACTCACTTTAGCGAACGAACTCAAGCCCCCATTATCGTTCGCGGCTACGATGCGTCTCATCGCCTCCATCGGGGACGTTGGAATCGTTCTTTCCAAAATATGACCGATAGCGATATTGTTAAGAAAATTGCCGGAGAAGTCGATATTCCCCTCAATACAGTAGATGAAAGCGGAGCGCCCCACGAGTATGTTTTTCAAAATAATCAAACCAACATGGAATTTTTCCGAGAGAGGGCAGCCCAAATTGGATTTGAACTGTTTGTGCAAGATGGCAAGCTTAACTTCCGCAAACCTAAATCAGAGCAAAATGTAGAATTGCAATGGTTAAAGGACTTGCATAACTTTCGAGTGCGTTTATCCAGTGCCGAACAAGTCAAGGAAGTGGAAGTTCGTGCTTGGGATTATAAAGAAAAACGAGCTATTGTTTCCAATCGACAAAAAGAAGAACTGATTACAGAAACCGAGAACGGAAAAGGTAGCGAAACTAGCACAAAGTTCTTTAAAAAAAGTTCCGTAACTCCCAAATTATACATCGTCGATCGCCCCGTTGGTTCCCCTAAAGAAGCCGATGCGATGGCCCAGGCGATTTGCGACGAAGTGGGAGGGCAGTATATCTTAGCCGATGCCAAAGGAGAGGGCAATCCGCAAGTTCGTCCGGGGCGCGTGGTAGAACTGAAAGAGTTGGGTAAATACAGCGGGAAATACTACGTCACCGAAACCCGCCACAGCTTCCAGGAACGAGTTTATACCACCGAATTTAGCGTGCGCGGTTTGCGAGGGGGCAATATTCTCAACACCCTTTCTCCCCCCCTTCGTCTCAACCCCGGACAAACTTTGTTAGCTGGAATTGTTACCAATAATGAGGATCCTGAAGGTTTAGGTCGCGTGAAAGTAAAATTTCCTGCATTGACTGAAGAACACGAAAGCAACTGGGCGAGAGTCGTCGGACATGGAATTGGAGCGGGGCGGGGAAATGATTGTTTGCCTGAAATCAACGATGAAGTTTTGGTAGGTTTTGAACACGGCGATATTCACCGACCTTATGTACTCGGCGGCGTTTGGAATGGGAAGGATAAACCGCCTGAAAATATCAATGATTCGGTACAGGATGGTAAGGTGAGATTGAGAACGTTTCAATCGCGCGCGGGTAATAAAATTCAGTTGAGCGACGAGGCGAAAGGCGCTAGTCAAGCCGGAGTTCAATTGAAATCATCTTTGGGTCATTCGATTCAGATGAAAGATACGAAAAAGTGTGTAGAGATTGTTACGGCTGGCGGTCATAAGATTGTTTTAGATGACGAGCAACAAAAGGTTGAAATTACAACCAGTGGAGGGAATAGTTTTTGTTTGAATGACGGGCAGCAAAGTATTTCGATGAAATCTAATAGCGGGATCAAAATTGAGTCACCCGGTGGAATTGAGATAAGTTCGAGTGGACCTGTTGTTCTTAAGGGTCAACCACTTACGTTGAATTGAAACTAAAGTGAGGAAGAAATAATGCCTCCATCTAATAACAGCGGTGAAGAAGTTGTACTCAAGGGCGGAATTACTATAGGCAATCCCGCAGCAGCACAATCGGGAGCGGGAAGTCCGGATGTCTTAATTGGGGGTCAATCTGCAATCCGAATAGGAGATACTTATACCTGTCCTGTGAATGGCCCTAGTGTGATGACTTCGGGGAGTAGTTCTGTATTTATTAATGGTCGCCCTGCTTGCCGGACAACTGATACGGGTCAAAGTGCTAAGGATGGTTCGCCTGTGGTTATTGTGGGGAATAGTTCTAATGTTTTTATTGGGGGTGGTACTGTAAGTGTTAATCTCCGCTCCGACCAAGCTCAAACTCAAAACGCTCAAAAGCAACTCGAAGCACAGGAGAGTCAAGTCCCTGGATTATCCAGCGATGAAGCTAAAAGGGCAATACAACAAGCTCTCCAAGATCAAAGAACGATGCTAGAGTCTAAGAAAGCCGAATTGGAAAGGTGGGATAATCTTGCTAGATATAACTTCAATAAGTGGTTTGGAACGACGGACGAGCAAGCTCGTCAATTAATTCAAGACTGGATAGATAAAATGCTTGACCTCAACGAACAATACTCTCTTGACAATTTTCAAGCTGGCTCTCCATCAGACTTAGGCTTAGATAACCCCAGCGACTTCAGTAATATCTTTGCCTATGTGTATCCGGATCGACCTGATACAATTTACCTGGGACCCAAATTCGCTACTGCGCCGGCTACTGGAATTAATTCTCGTGCAGGTACCCTTAATCATGAAATGTCACATTTTGACATAATAGGAGGAACAATAGACCACTTTTATGGAACAGAAAAATCTCTAGAACTTGCGCGAGATAATTCACAACTTGCTTTAGAGAATGCAGATAATTTTGCATATTATACGGAAGAGCAGCTAAGCCCTTTAGAATCTATACTTGGCTATTTTATGGGGTTTTTTCTTTGAAAAAATTGAGACCTTTACGAAAGTAAAACACAAATGCAAAGCTCTAAAATTTCAGTTTACTTGGAAATCCTTAGCCAGACCGCGACGGTCGAAGCAACATTACTGTTTACCAATGATGACAATAAAACTTCTTTGCTTTATCGTATAAATAGTTTTATATCAGGAACCATTAACAATAATTTGTTCATAATTACTAGCTCGGATGGAAACCGAGTTCCCTATACGGGAATCTTGATGAGGCGGACACCACTGACCCGAGAAGATTTTATTGAATTATTGCCGGGTGAAACCCTAACATCGAGAGTGACTTTAAATGATGCCTATAGATTTTTTTCCGGTCGTCATTTATATACAGCTCAATATTCTGCCTACGATCAGTCTTTTGAGCGGAGGGGTTTGTTTAAAATGGTTTCCAATGAAGTCAATTTTGAATTTTAGTTAGTAACGTAGTGTGGGAAAGGTTGTCTTAACTTTACTCTGTTATTCTTTCCTAAACTCGCCTTGCCCACCAATAACTTGTGGTGGGCATTGCCAACTTGAAATAATCCCTTGAATTTTAGCCCATAAACGGCAATGCCCACCCTACACTCACTTTCAAAATCAAAGCCAACTATACCTATTTTACACTGATAGGTTAAAAGTTTAGTCGGAAATTTATAGATTAGAAGTTTTTATGAAAAACTTAAGCTTATCTTTATTATCTTTAAGTTTTATTATGGGTCTAGTTTGCGAAGCTACCTCTAGTTCCCTTTTTTCAAAGATAAACATCAATTACATTTCATTTCCAATTCAACAGCAGATAAACTTTCTTATGGCTAATTCTACCATTACAGTTGAGCCCAAGGAAAATAATCAATGGCTGATTCAAGTACAATACCACTATCAATCTAAGTCAGGAACAGGAGGAATAATAGTTACGCAAGAAACTTCTCCCAATGCAGAAAATCTAATATATACTTCCCTAGCAGGGAGTTTAGCTTGGTTGGAACTCTCTGAACAAAAACTAAAAGCAAGAGATTTAGATGCTGCTCTTTTTTGCGTTCAAGCGGGTTTGGATGAACTTGGAGCAAATTATACGTCTCCCTTGACGATCGATGATACTGGCTTGAAGCTTTTACTCGCAGCAGAAAGAATTCAGGAAGGATATCAAGAAGATGGAATTAAAATTATGATAAGAATGCTTGATATCCGAACGAAATTGTATGCGGATTTACACAATTTAATCATTCCCAGATAACAGCGATAAGGCTTCCATTTCGGGAACTTAACATCGAAACTGTACTTATGCCTACTGACTCTGCCTCAATTTATCAATTTCTTGCACCCAAAGACGACGATTTGCATGATCTAAGGTGACAATTTCTTCCAAAGACCAATGAAAATGAAACGCAATACGAGCTACCTCCTCGTGCAAGTCTTCTAGGGGGTAGCTTGCCGCTCCCCCGCGAGAACTAACTCCGTTTTAAACTGATGACTACATTGGGGACAGCGAGCGGGAATCATTGCACTTCCCTGCTGATTGATGCGATTATAAAACTCTCGCAAATAGGCGAGATCGATGGTAAAAAGATTTTCCAATAGTTCGGGCGTAATCGAAGAGATATCCCCCAGATGAGTTATTACCCGCGATAATAAAATTAAAAACCCATAACCCGGTATTTCTCGGGCGCGGTCGTCCCGCTGCACAAATAGCTCGTCCTTTGCCGTTGTCAGGCGTATAATGCCGTGATGGTGAAGATTGCCATCGCTATCGACTAAACCTTTAGGAAGGGTAAATTTGAACTCGGTGGGATTCATTGCTGCTTCATTGAGAACTGGGATTGAGTTGTCGCTCGAGCAAAATTGCGATCGCTCTGGCTCGATTTTGCCGCGCTGGAATATACTGAGGATCGAGGGACAAAATTACATCATAAATGGCGATCGCATCTTCGTATCGCTCCAATTTTTCGAGAAGCGTTCCCCGAACCATTAAAATATCAATGCGGTTGGGGCGAAGGCGATCGGCTTGACGATAAACCTCTAAGGCAGCTTCGTTTTCATTTAAGGAAACCAAAGCAATGCCTAGATTGTACCAGGCTTCAAAAAAGTCGGGATCGAGTTCGGTGGCAATTTGCAGCCCTTGTTTCGCCTCACTATATTCTTGAAGTTGGATATGGGCGACTCCTTTATGGTTCCAGAGGGACGCGCAAATTTTCCGAACGGGGGAGCGAATATCGGCGATATCGCTTCTTAATTCTTGGCAGCTTAAAGGCTGGGGAGGACGAACGTCGTAGGCTGCGATCGCGCGATTATAAAACTCCATCGCCTCGTCATAGCGATCCAAACTACTCAGCGATCGCCCCGTATTGAACAACGCGATCGCATAATCGGGAGCGATGGCCACCGCCCGTTGCGTCGCCGCCAGCGCTTCCTCAAATCGGTTCAAATGCCACAAACTCACCCCTCGATTATTCCACGCTTCCGAGAAATTAGGGGCAATTGTCACCGCCCGTTCCGCCGCCGCCAGCGCCTCTTCGTACTGTTCCAACCCAACGTGGGCGCGACTGCTTTGACTCCAAGCAAAAGCCGGATTGCGATCGCCCCACTCTCCATCCCCAGCCAAAGCACCCTCACAAGCCGTTAGCGCCTCCTCGTAATTGCCCAACCGGTTGAGGACGGCGCATTGTTGGGCGAGAACAAGGGAATACTCCGGGCGAATGGCTAAAGCGCGGGCGTAGGACACTAGCGCCTTTTCATCCCGGCCGAGACGTTCGAGGGCAAGGGCCTGATTCTTCCATAAATCCACATCGTTGGGCGCGTTAGCAGCCGCTATTTCATAGGACGCGATCGCCTCTTCGAGATCGCATCCCTCCTCCACCCTGCCCCCATCCACCAACACAGACAACACCTCGCAACGTCCCGCCACAATTAAACCCTCATCGGGGTCTAATTCCAAAGCGCGATCGTAGGACTCGAGGGCCCGCTGGAAAAAAATCAACGCCTCCTCCACCGTTTCCTGCTCGCTGCCCGAGGCTTGTAACGTCCGTCCTCGATGATACCAAGCCAAAGCCGGACTGCCAATTCCCCAATTGCCATTGGCTAACAACGCCTGCTCGCAAGACGCGATCGCATCTTCGTATCGCTCCAAACGATACAAAGCGACGCATTGATTCGTCCAAGCCAAAGAATCCCGGGGAGTCAGCCGCAGCAAACGATTGTACGACACCACCGCCTCCCCATAGCGTTCGAGCTGAAACAGCGAATAACTGCGCGCCTGCCACACCTCCCGATTTTCCGCTTCCGGTTGGAGCGCGATCGCCCGTTCGCACGCCGAGAGTGCTTCTTCGTACAACTCCTCCCCTCCCAAAAACAAACACTGCTCCGTCCAAAACGCCGGGTTCGGAAACTCAAACCCTCCCTCCAAGTCGTCTTGGGCCAGTGCCGTCCCTCGTCCGGCGAAACTCCACAGGGCCGTACTCAAACTCAAAATGATGAAAACCCACTGCTTCGGCATCTCGTTTCAGGAATTGGGCGCGATTATTGGCTCGCGATCGCGCTAAATTAATTTAAAAGATTGTTCCCTAAGAGCGCAAGTCATCCATACATCAACTGTAATATGAAACTCCCTCAAGAAAATTACAGCTTGCTCCCCCCGTCGAAATTCCTGGCGCTCAACTTGGCCGCGATCGCCACCTTCGCTCAACTCCCACTTCCCCTTCCCCTTCCTTCCCCCTCCTTGGGCATTCCCGGGCAACCCCAGGAGTCCAACAGCCTCAGACAGTTAAAAGAAAATCGCGTTTGCCCGGGGTGCAACCTGCGCGATGCCAACCTCGAACGCACCTATTTGCGGGGAGCCAACCTGCGCGATGCCAACCTCGAACAAGTCAATCTCCGAGGAGCCGATCTCCGAGAAGCTTACCTGCGCAACGCCAATCTCCGAGATGCCACCCTACGCGAAGCCGACTTGCGCGGCGCGGATTTGCGCAACGCTCGACTCCAAGGCACCAATTTAAAAGACGCAATTATCGACGATAATACCCTCTTTGATGAAAAATGGCAGATTATTTGGGCGATCGTCAACCGCACCGCAACGCCAACCAGCAATTTAAATGAAGTCGATTTATCCGGTGCCAACCTCAGCCAAATCGACCTCAGTAACTTTAACTTCGAGGGGGCCAACCTCGAAGGGGCAAACTTAGCCAATACCAACTTACAAAATACCAATTTGCGAGGAGTCAACCTCCAAAATGCCTCCCTTTCCCTTACTAATCTCCAAAGAGCCAATCTCAGCGAAGCCAATCTTCGTCAGGCTCAACTCGTTAACGCCAATCTCGAAGGAGCCGATCTCCGAGAAGCAAACCTCCAAGGAACGAATCTTCAAGGGACAATTCTGCGGGATACAAATCTCAGCGATGCTAACCTCCGAGATGCGCAATTACTCGATGCCGATCTCGATGGAGTCAACCTCAGCAATGCCCAACTCCAAGGGTCAAAATTGCAACAAACTCGCCTTGATGGGTTGAATTTAGGCGGTACGAATTTTAATCGAGCAGATTTGAATGGGACGAACTTACAAGATACGATTTTGACCGAAGCGACTCTCATTGAAGCGAGTCTCAGAGACAGCAATTTGGACGGTGCAGCATTAAGCGGAGCCGATCTCAGAAGTAGCAATTTAGAAAATGCCAGTTTAAGAGATGCGGATTTGCGCCGAGCGAATCTGAGCGGGAGTAATTTGAGGGGAGTTAATTTTGAAGAAGCCGATCTTCGAGAAGCCGATCTTACTAATACGAGTTTAAGGGAAACGCTTTTAAATAATGCCAATTTGAGCGGCGCAAATTTAAGCAATCTCAATCTTAGCGAAACAAATCTTGCCGGAATTGACCTCAGCAGTGCTAATCTCACTGGGGCAAATCTTAGTAATGCCAATTTAAGGAGCGCAACTCTCCAAGAAACGAACCTCATTAATGTTAACTTAAGAGGGACTGACCTTAGCAATGCCGATCTTAGTAATGCTAACGTTAGTGCAACCGAACTCGGAAATGCTCTGCTGTGCAATACGATCATGCCAGACGGAAGCCAATCCGGTTGCGCCGAGTCGGAATCCCAGGATTCAATCATTAAAAAACGCGAATAAGTTTGGCAGAGCTTCGGCAACCAGGTGGCAAAATTCAAAAATCGCCTTTGAAGAAGCGCGCGGCGAGCAAAACTTAACAAAACTTTTCGTCCCTCGCCTCACAAATAAGGATAAACTAAACTCGGTGCGTTTTCGCAATCAGCCCATGAAAGAGCGCGTTCAGCAATACAAAACAAAAGCCGTTCCCCCCAGCCATCCCCACCCCCAGCAAAACGAAGGGGAGCGATCGGCAGAACAGCCGCGTCGTCCGGGGGTGCGTCCCGAAGGCATCACAACAGCCGACCTTTCGAGAGCCCCAACCGATGCCCAACTCAACTCGGGCATCCCTCAACTGCAACCGTCAGGACTAGCGCGTCGCATCGCCCCCCACCGACACGCCCAACCCCCCGCACCAACTGATGCCCAACTCAACTCGGGCATCCCTCAACTGCAACCGTCAGGACTAGCGCGTCGCATCGCCCCCCATCGACACGCCCAACCTCCCAACCCAACCGATGCCCCATCATCAGGAAAACCCATTGTTCGCCTTCAAGACGACGAACGCGAGACCCAAGAAATTAACCCAAAAGCCGATACCCCTGAAAGCCAACTCACATCACCCGAAGAAATCAACTTAAAAGCCGATACCTCAGCGCGAGAAGAAACCCACCTCTCTAGCAGCGAGAAAATCCAAGCCCAACTTCAGCCAGAAGAGCAACAAGAACAATCGGCAAATGGAACAATTCAACGTCTGTGTTCCGAGTGCGAGACAGAATTAGCCGAAAAAGGAGAAAATCCCCCCATCCAAACCCAACTCAAAATCGGGCAACCGGGGGACAAATACGAGCAAGAAGCCGATGCCAAAGCCGCCGAAGTCATGAAAATGGAAGACCCGGCAGCTTCATCGGAGGTTGAAGAGGAATCATCCGAAAACGCCATTCAAAAACAGCCCCTTGCCGAAACAATTACCCCATTAGTTCAGCGCAAGGAAAATCCAGAAAGCGGGAAGAGTCCGAACATAGAGCAGCAACTCGGTCGCGGAGGAGGGCAACCGCTAGGGCAGGAAACTCGTTCGTTTATGGAAAGCCGATTTGGGGCTGATTTTTCCGGGGTGCGGGTGCATACAGACTCGAATGCCGTGCAGATGAATAAGGATTTGGGCGCGCAGGCATTTGCCCACGGACAAGATATTTATTACGGCAAAGGAAGGTCGCCGGGAAAGAATAAGTTGACGGCGCATGAACTCACCCACACCATCCAACAAAGCGGAGGGAAAATACAGCAAGGGCAGAAAAATAACGGCAAAGTTAATCAGTCTGAGAAAGAGGAAACGGGGCGGTTAGGTTTAGAAGACGATTTAGCAACTGCAAAGGGCGAATCAACGCAGAGTCAAGGACATGGAAAACAAGTTGGGGGAGGATATTCAGGAGGTGGGGGTGCTGGCGAAAGTGTTGGCTCTTCTCCGGGAAGCCTGGAGCTTCGTTTCAAACCAGTTGTTTTAGGAGCCCATCATGCTTTCATTATTCTCAGGCAACCTTCTGATGAAAACGGAAATGGCGAGGAGCATTATTACCGAGGCGGTCCGTCAAGAAATGGACCAGATTGGGGGTGGATAAGGACGGAGCATGGGGTTTATACACCAGAAACTACAGATTGGACGACTAACCCTTCGGGTCAAATCTTTATAGAACGAGTCTATTCTCAGGCCCAGTGGCGAGAGTTCGACTCTGCCTTAACCCGTACTATGGATAACATACAAAGCGAACGGATTAAGTACGGTCTACCCACTGGGCATGGATGTGGTTCGGGAGCTAACAGCAATTCGACAGCTTATCAAGGAATACGAGAGTTGGGCTTCTTTCCTCCCGCACCTCCGGTAAAAGCTCCATGCTGGGAAATCAACCCCTTTGATGCTGTGCGCTATCAAGCCACTCTGTCAGAACCACAATCGGCTGAAACCGCCATGACTAACCCAACTCCTGCAACAACAGTTAATGAAAACGCCCTAATTACGCAATCTTAAAAATGATAATTAACAAGGGAATACTTTTAGGGATTTCAGTCTTATGCCTAACTCTACTCGTCTCCGGTTACTGGGCTAGAAAGCCCAGATTCAAATTCTACGAAGACCCGGACTTAATGGAACAGGAAATTCAGCGCTTCATTCCTTTAGGAAGTTCAGTCGTTGAGGCAAGAGAAATCATGGAAAGTAATGGCTTTGTGTGTGAGTATGCCGAAAATGAGAGATTTTCAAGAGTGAGAGACGATCCCAGTGCCCCCGGTAGGATAAGACAAACTATCTATGAAAATGTAGATTATCTCTATTGTGATATTAGTAAAGGCTTCATCGTATCTAGAAGATGGCAAGCTGCTCTTGTCCATGAAGATAGTCAGGTCACTTTTATCTCTGTATCAACAGGTTTAACTGGACTCTAGACTAATTGACAAGAGAATACTTTTAAGTATTTTAGTCCTCTGCCCAAGCCTAAAAAATGATGGCAGCCAATAGGACGATTTTAAGTAGTTTAGTCTTCTGCCTCATTATGCCTATTTTCAGTTGTTGGGCTAGAACGCCCAGATTCAAATTCCATGAAGACCCCGACTTGATGGAACAGGAAATTCAGCGCTTCATTCCTTTGGGAAGTTCAGTCACCGAGGCAAGAGAAATTATGGAAAGTAATGGCTTTGAGTGTGATTATATCGAAGATCGCCGGTTTACTAGAGAGAGAGGTTCTCCTGACTCTCCCGGTACAGGGAGAACCATTATTTATGAAAGCATTGATTATCTCTACTGTGATATTAGCAAAGGATTTATCGTTTCCAGAAGATGGCAAGTCGCTATCATACACGAAGATAGGCAAGTTACTTTAATTGCTGTATCAACAGGTTTAACTGGACCCTAGACTAATTACGGAAATCTTTAAGTTAATTGGAAATTACAAAAAGAACGTCTTTAAGGATTTTAGCGATCTCCCAAACTCCTGCAACGGTAGTGAACGAAAACGCCCTAATGACACAATCTTAAAAATGAGAATTGACAAGGGGATACTTTTAGGTATTTTAGTCTTCTGCATAGCAATACTTATCTCTAGTTGTTGGGCTAAAATGACCAAATTCAAGTTTTATGAAGACCCGGACTTGATGGAACAAGAAATTCAGCGCTTCATTTCTTTAGGAAGTTCAGTCACCGAGGCAAGAAAAATTATGGAAAGTAATGGTTTTGTGTGTGATTATGTCGAAAACAGCACATTTGCTCGAGAGAGAGACGATCCCAGTGCCCCTGGTGGGGTGAAGCAAACTATCTATGAAAATGTAGATTTTCTCTATTGCGATATTAGTAAAGGATTTATCGTATCTAGAAGATGGCAAGCTGCTCTTGTCTATGAAGATAGTCAAGTCACTTTTATCTCTGTATCAACAGGTTTGACTGGACCCTAGACTAATTGATAAGAGAATACTTTTAAGTAGTTTAGTCTTCTGTCTCATTATGCCTATTTTCAGTTTTTGGGCTAGAACACCCAAGTTCAAATTCCACGAAGACCCGGACTTGATGGAACAAGAAATTCAGCGCTTCATTCCTTTGGGAAGTTTAGTAACTGAGGCACAAAAAATCATGGAAAGTAACGGCTTTGTATGTGAGTATGCCGAAAATAGTACATTTATTAGAGGGAGACACGATCCCAGTGCCCCCGGTAGAATCAGACAAACTATCTATGAAGGTGTAGATTATCTCTATTGCGATATCAGTAAAGGTTTCATCGTATTTAGAAGATGGCAAGCTACGCTTGTCCATGAAGATAGTCGAGTCACTTTAATTTCCGTATCAACAGGTCTAACTGGACTCTAGACTAATTGACAAGAGAATACTTTTAAGTATTTTAGTCCTCTGCCCAAGCCTAAAAAATGATGGCAGCCAATAGGACGATTTTAAGTAGTTTAGTCTTCTGCCTCATTATGCCTATTTTCAGTTGTTGGGCCAGAACGCCCAGATTCAAATTCCACGAAGACCCGGACTTGATGGAACAGGAAATTCAGCGCTTCATTCCTTTAGGAAGTTCGGTCGCTGAGGCGCAGAAAATCATGGAGGATAATAGCTTTAAGTGTGATTACGTAGAAGATGGTACATTTTCCAGAGTGAGATATAATTCAAACGCTCCTGGCGGCACAACACGAACTATCTATAGAAATGTAGATTTTCTCTATTGCGATGTTAGTAAAGGATTTATTGTATCTAGAAGATGGCAAGCTGCTCTTGTCTATGAAGATAGTCAAGTCACTTTTATCTCTGTATCAACAGCTTTGACTGGGCCCTAGACTAACGGCTGGGATACACAAGTCAATTAAAAATCAATAAAAGAACGTCTTTAAGGATTTTAGCGCTCTCCCAAACTCCTGCAACGGTAGTGAACGAAAACGGCATAATGACACAATCTTAAAAATGAGAATTGACAAGGGGATACTTTTAGGTATTTTAGTCTTCTGCATAGCGATACTTATCTCCAGTTGTTGGGCTAGAATGACCAAAGTTGATTGAGCATTCTAAGATTTGAAAGGTCTTTTTTGAATTTTTACCTTAATTTAAAGGCAGAAAAGTTTTTAAAGTCGAAAAAAATGTTGTTATTTTTTTCCGAACCAGGACTGTTAGCAATTATTTTTTTAATTTACTAAATGCACATAATCATGTTTCTGTCAACAAAAATTAGGGTAACGCTGTTATCACAGTTTAAATGCGCAACAGCTTACTTATCGCGCGGAGTATAGGTTAGTTCATAAGTGCAAAACGCAGGTTTTTCTTTTTCAATAATTTCTCGAAGTAATGGCTCATCAATTCGAGCAGATTGAGAGGAGCGAATCTTAACAATAAAGTGATACGGACGACCGCCACCCAGCATGGAATCTTCACCAAGGTAAGTTCTGCCTAAAATAAGCCCCTGGCTAGAAACCTCTTGAATTGAAATATTTCGCTTTTCTTCAGATAAATCTGAAAAATCTAGATCGATATCAAAGTTGGCATCATCTAAATCTAATCCAGTATAAAGGCGGAGATAAAAGAGCAGGCCCCGGCGCGTTCCTCGCCAACGATATAACTTAATCGCATTCCGAATTAAACGGCGTTGTTCCTTCAAACTCCATCTTTCGTCTAGGGGAAAAGCAACCCAATGCTTCGCTAAAAAAGGAAGCATAGACCGAGGCGCAGTTAAGGGGTCGAGGTAAGCCCAAAGCGTATCTATTGTTTGGACAGCGGGGTCGAAAGCTTGCTCAAAAAGACTGACCAATCGCCTAAGAAAATCAATTTCTCCATACAATCCCGGCAAACAGTTGATGTAAGAACTTGGAGGACGGATAAAAATACCAAATGTCTGATAGGCAACTAACCCTTTTTCGCGAGTATAGACGGCTACCTTAACTTGATAGTTTAATTTTAACTGCTTAAATTCATCTCCCAGAGTCGATGAGTTCTCAAAAAAGTTGTCAGGAACAAAAAAATTGAGAGAAAAATTAATTGCTTGCTTCGATTTTATCTCTTTAAAAGAGTCCTGTTCCCACTGACACCATTGAGGAGAAAAATCTCCTTGAATTTCAAGTTTCCAGTTTAGGGGGATGTCCCAGGCATTCTCTAAACCCACCATCATTTCTCCAGGAACACCGGGACGCAAGGAGAGATGGTGAGTAGCCGTTTCTCTTGAATTTAAATCAGCCGCTTCTAATGGTCGGGTAGAAGATAGTTTAAAATTAAGGGTAGGTCGAGAAGGCGATAGGGTCATTGAGAGTAACAGTATTTCTAATCAATTAAATCAACTTTATGACTATACTTATTTTCACCTGCTGGCTCTGCCCAAGAGCAAACTAGCCCATATTTAGGTAGAGTAATTTCTGCTTCTGGTACATTCATGCACAGCCAACCTTGGGAATGATTGATAATTCGGAATAGCTTAGCAATTCGGAGCTGCACTTCAGGAATATTCTGCTGGCACCAAGTAATGATATCGGCTTCGTACAACGACCGTCCCCACGGCCAACCTCGACCCTCAAAACCCCCCGTAATCGGATTGAGAAAGCGATATAATTCGCTCAACAATTTCGCTTCAATGTCCTCTCGAGTCAGACCGGAGAAACTCCGAGTTCTTCGATCCAAAACGGCTTCAATTTCAACTTTTACCCCAACGTATTCCGGAATTTCTAAAAGAACCTGGATGCCCAAGGGTTTGCGATCGTTTAAATAACCCTGAAGCTCTGATTCAATTTTTTCGAGACGGAATTGATCCGGGTGTATCCCACAAACATCAAGCGAACTGCGATCGCCGTCTGGAACCACGAGCAATCTTACCGTTCCCGGTAGGGTTTGGTCGGACTCGCTCAAACAGCGCGCGCGAACCACGCCGCCACATTGCTTGGCAACGCGCTCGAAATCTTCTGGAGTTACGGCACACTCGCGCGTGCGCAGCAATTCGGGAATCCGAATAATTGCCTGTTCTAAGGATTCCGCGTCCTGTCCCCTCTTCGCTCCTTGATAGTTAATGACGCTCTTGATGTAGGGAATCGATGATTTCAACACCGTTAGCGTTCCCCCTCGCACGTTTCCTCGCTCTCCTCCCCCAGAACGATACTTTGTCATGTAGATTTCGGCTTCGGGAGGCGGGACTTTGCCATACTGCCAAGAGGAAATGGGAATATTATTATTATCGAGTTCGGTCGAAAGGGCAGGAGTGACTAAAGGAATCGCCTTTCCCGTAGAACGTCGAACTAAATTTCCCCCCCCTTGCAACCCACGGCGCTCTCGAGTCTGCTGTTTGAGTTGTCCGGGTTCGCGCACCAAAGGGCCGAACTGAACGGTTCCTGAAAGGGAATCAATAGTATAGTGTCGGTCTTCAGGACCGGAGTTGGCAAAATTTTCCACTTCCTGCCAATTTTCCCACTCCTCGAGTTCTCGACCGGGGAGTTTAACCTGAATATGTTCGTCCTCTTCTCGCTTCAAAACGGGTTGACTTTTCAGTTGAAACGTTTGACCGGGTTTGCCATCGCTCATTCCAAGCAGTTCGTCCTTCATTTGAACGCATTCGCTGGCATCCACTCTGCCGCCAATGGCGCGCACAGACGCGCCTAAAATCCTCGGCGAACTCAAATAGCAACTTTGTCGTTCGCCCGAAACTCGTCGGTAAACGCAGCGCAACCAATGTCCGGTGTATCTGGTGTCGAGATTGGTTTTAGGCCAATCTTGGGGAAAATGTAAAATGACATCTGCGCCGTCGGTTAGAGGATTGCCGCCTTGTTGTCCTTCGCCGCTGCTAAAGTTAAATCCTTTGGTGCGGTCGTCTTCTTTTTGACGCAAAATGTCCGACTGCCATTCCCGACCGTTCCACGCTTCCCACTGTAGGGGAGGATCGTCGGGATTGATTCCCGTCCCCGTCGCCGGTTGACCTTTGAAGGTTAGCGCTAAAACATTTCCCGCTAGCGATTCTTGGGAATCTCGGTCTTCGAGAACTAAATAAAAACAATCGTAGAGTGCAGATTGCTCGAAGAGTTCGACCTCGCCAATGTCGTCCCACTGACGGTTTTGTTCGTATTGTAAATGAACAAAGGGATTGTGGAGGATTTGGGGTCGGTCTTCTTGGGGTTGATAGTCTTGCCGGTCTTCTGCTCGAATGTGGGAAGTTAAGAAATGTTTGATTTGGGGATTGCCGACGACCAGTTCCCGGTCGGTTGTAAAGATAATCGCTTCGTCGGTTTCCGTGCGCGCGGTTGCTACTTCCGTTCTTGCCGGAATGCGAACCGCACTGGGTTGAGCGGCGATTAAATAGAAAGTGAGTTCGGCTCGAGCGGCATGGGGGGGACTCAGACGAATGCCTAGCAGTTCTAAAAAAACGATATAGTTGCGCAGGGGAACTTGGTTGAACCGCAGTAGCATTTGGTCGGTGAGCCACGCAAACAGTTCGATGAGGGTGATTCCGGGGTCGGCGGGGTTATGATTGGTCCATTCGGGACAGTAACGGGGTATTCGCAGCAGACATTCTTCGAGTAAGTCCTCGAAGGTTCGGTCGTCGAGGTTGGGTTTATCGAGTTTGGGTAAAAAGTTAAACTCTCTCATTATTCCTGGGGCATCAGATAGAAGGGGTAAACTAAACTACGGCTGTCTGGACTATTTTTGGGTCGATATTGAATGTGAATCTCAACTGCGCCTCTGATTGGGTCGGGGTCGGCGCGAACTTGCTCGAGAATAATGCGAGGTTCCCACGTTTCTAAGGCTTCTTCGACATATAGGCGAATGAGCAGGAGGGTTTGAATGTTTAACGGTTCAAAAACCAGTTCCGAGAGGCGACAGCCAAAGTCGGGTCGATAGACGCGCTCTCCCAGACTCGTGCGTAAAATAATGATAATTGATTCGTCGAGATTTTGTCCGGCGCGACTGAGTTGGAGATTTCCTTGAACGCTGGTGCGGAGGGGAAAACCAATTCCAGCACCAATGTAGTCGGATTGTGAGTTTTGTGGCATATCCCGTTGCACCAATGTTTGACTTTGACGGAAGATGGGGGAGGTGGGAAAGTGGTGTTTTGCTCGGCGAGGGAAGCTGTTATATTAGACTTCGCTGCCGTTTTCGGAAATAGGGGCTGGGGATTTTTTGACCGAACTGCGCGGTGGGGTTTATTTTTTATTTTGACTCATTAAGGTCATGGAGCGTCCAAAAAGTTCGCAATTTCTCAATTCTTTTGATACTCAGATGAATCATTTGACGAATTTGGGAAGCGAGAGGATGGAGCAACAGTCGGTGGATTTGATTTTGTTGCTGGCGGATGCGCTCGAGGCGCTGGGGAAGGAATGCGATCGCCTCCAAGAACAGATTAACAGCGATCTGGCTCCGACAGCAGAAGGGGTGGCGCAGGAGGAGGAGTTACAGGCGGTCAAGGAGGAACTAGCACGAATTGTGCAACAATGTCAAGGGAAATTTCGCCCTTCTCCGTCGCTGAGGGAGTTGAAGGGCGCTTTGGGCAATTGGCGACAGCGGTTTTTGGAGGTGTTTGGGGCGATCGCGATCGCGAAGGCGCGCGATGAGGTGACGCAGCAGCGCAATTTGCTGTCGGCGCAGTTGAAGCTAACCCAAGAACGGGTTCTCAATAGCAATTTGGAGAATGGGATTAAACTGGAATACCTCAAGGAGTTGCTGAGTTTGGAGGATCGCCTGCAACCGACAAGTCGCCTTCAAGGGGAGATGAATCAATTGACTCAGTTGAAGCGGGAGTTGGAACGGGTGGCTGAGGAGTTGAAGGGGATTCAGAGTCGGTTGGGGGTAAAGCGGCGGGGGTGACGGGGTTCAGAGTTCAGAGTTCAGAGTTCAGAGTTATGGGTGACGGGGTGACGGGGTTCAGAGTTATGGGTGACGGGGTGACGGGGTGACGGGGTTCAGAGTTCAGAGTTCAGAGTTCAGAGTTATGGGTGACGGGGTGACGGGGTTCAGAGTTATGGGTGACGGGGTGACGGGGTTCAGAGTTATGGGTGACGGGGTGATG
>JAXHVQ010000111.1:0-19726 GCA_034189065.1 Cyanobacteriota bacterium | reverse complement strand
AAGGTGTGTTACGCTGCGCTAACACACCCTACTAACTGGTAACTGAAAAGGCGAGCTTAGCTCGCCTCAATTTAATGGCTCGGAAAAACAACTTAACCGAGAACTTCCTTCGCCTTCGCGACAACATTATCCACCGTGAAGCCAAACTTTTCTAAGGCCAAGGTGCCGGGAGAAGACGCGCCGAAACGATTAATTCCCATCGCGTTCTTTTCATTTCCCGTGTAGCGTCCCCAACCAAAGGTGGTTCCCGCTTCAACCGAAACGCGCTTGGTTACCGCTTCGGGCAGTACCGACTCTTGATAAGCGGCATCTTGAGCTTCAAACATTTCCCAACTGGGCATGGAAACGACGCGCACCTTTTTGCCTTCGCCGCGCAGCTTGTCGGCAGCTTGGACGCACAGATGCACTTCCGATCCCGTACCAATGAGAATCAGGTCGGGCGTTCCATCGCTATCGGAAAGAACATAGGCCCCCTTCGCCGCATTTTCAATAGAACTGCCTTCGAGATTGGGCAGTCCTTGGCGAGAGAAAGCAATGAGCGTGGGGTGTTTCTTCTGGGCACCGATTTTTTTCGCCCGTTCCACTGCCACTTTATACGCGCCGGAGGTTTCGTTCCCATCCGCCGGACGATACACAATTAAATCGGGGATGGCGCGCAGGGAGGCAATTTGTTCGATGGGTTGGTGCGTCGGTCCGTCTTCGCCTAAACCCACGGAGTCGTGAGTCATCACCCAAATTACCCCCGCTTGGGCAAGGGCAGACAGGCGAATGGCGTTGCGCATATAATCGGTGAAGATCAGGAATGTGGCACCGTAGGGGAGCAATCCCGAACCGTGGAGGGCAATGCCGTTGCAAATTGCGCCCATGCCGTGTTCCCGCACGCCGAAGCGCAGGTTGCGGTTTTCGTATTGCCCTTTTTGGAAGTTGCCCGAAACTTTTAATTCGGTGAGGTTGGAGTGGGTTAAGTCTGCCGAACCGCCGAGGAGTTCGGGGAGGACGGGGGCGAGGGCGTTGAGCGTCATTTCGGAGTTTTTCCGCGTTGCGATCGCCTTATCTGCGGGGGTGTAGGTGGGGAGGGCTTTTTCCCAACCGTCGGGCAGTTTGTCAGCCAGCAAGCGCTCGAATTCGGCGGCTTCTTTGGCGTATTTGCCTTTGTAGTCCGCCCACACTTTGTTCCATTCTTCCTCAAACTGCGCGCCGCGATCGATGGCTTTGCGGAATTGTTTGAGGGCATCTTCGGGAACGTCAAAGGGACCGTGTTCCCAACCCAGGTTGTCGCGGGTGGCTTTCACTTCGTCGCCGCCGAGGGCCGCGCCGTGAACGCCTGCGGTATTGGCTTTGTTGGGGGAACCGTAGCCGATGGTGGTGGTGACTTTGATCATCGAGGGCTTGTCGGTGACGGATTTTGCCTCTTCGATGGCTTTGGCGATGCCGTCGAGATCGGTGTTGCCGTCTTCGACGTGGAGGACGTGCCAGCCGTAGGCTTCAAAGCGCTTGCTTACGTCTTCGGTGAAGGCGATGTCGGTGGAACCGTCGATGGAAATGTGGTTGTCGTCGTAGAGGGCGATGAGTTTGCCCAGGCCCAGGTGTCCGGCGAGGGAACAGGCTTCGCCAGAGATGCCTTCCATGTTGCAGCCGTCGCCTAAGATGACGTAGGTGTAGTGATCGACGAGGGTGCTGTCGGATTTGTTGAATTTGGCGGCGAGGTGGGCTTCGGCGATCGCGAGGCCCACTCCATTGGCGATGCCTTGTCCGAGGGGGCCGGTGGTGACTTCTATGCCGTCTGTCATGAAGTTTTCCGGGTGGCCTGGGGTTTTGGATTCCCATTGCCGGAATTGTTTGAGATCCTCAATCGATACGTCGTAGCCGGTTAAATGGAGCATGGCATATTGCAGCATACAGCCATGACCTGCCGAAAGAACGAAGCGATCGCGGTTGAACCAGTCGGGGTTTTTGGGGTTGTAGCGCATGATGCGATTCCACAACACATAGGCCATCGGAGCTGCCCCCATTGGCAGTCCGGGGTGTCCGGATTTGGCTTTTTCTACCGCGTCAATGGCTAAAAAGCGGATTGAATTAATACAGAGCTCTTCGAGGGATTGCGTAGCAGCGACCATAATTTCTTGTTGTAAGGAGTGAAACTACAAAAATTGGAGCGCACAAAAATGGCGCTATCATTTTAAACTTGATGGCATGGGCGGCCCCAAGGATACTTTATCATCCCATTGTTAGGGAACGATGGGCAAGATGATTATTGGTCATTTGTCATTCGTCCTTTGTCATTGGTCATTGGTCATTGGTCATTCGTCCTTTGTCGTTTGTCCTTCGGGTTTTTTGATGAGCAATTTTGTGTACCATCGCACCGTTCGCTTGGCAGATACCGATGCGGCTGGAGTGGTTTATTTTGCCAATATCTTGACGTTTTGCCACGAGGCTTACGAGGAGATGTTGGCGGCTTCTGGAATTGAACTGAGGTCTGGGGTGGAGGAAGGGAGGGCGATTTTACCGATTTTCGGGAGTACGCTGGATTGTTTGGGTCCGCTGGGTTGGGGCGATCGCTTGTTGGTTCGCGTTGAGGTGTTACAGTTGCGATCGCGCAGTTTTGAGTTGGGCTACGAAATTGTTGGGGAGTCGGCACCGGAGACAGTTTTGGCGACGGCGACGACCCGTCATGTTTGCTTGGAACCGCGCCATCGACAGAAGCGGGTTTTGCCCGAGGCGATCGCGCGATCGCTCCATTCTCTCGACCGTTGAAAAAAAACTTTGTCTTCCCCCTTGCCAAAGGTGTTTGTGTATTGCTATGATTATAAACCGTTGCACTATGTAACGACTGACAATCCTCAGTAGCTCAGCGGTAGAGCGGTCGGCTGTTAACCGATTGGTCGCAAGTTCGAATCTTGCCTGGGGAGTTTATTTAAATACAGACCTGCTTTCTACGGGAAGGTGGCGTTTTTACAGGAGAGAGCGCTAATAGGCATCTTTTCCCGGCAGCAAGCCCTATATAGCGTTTTCGCTCTGAAACGTAAACAATAAATAGCCCAGAATTCAAATTCACCGCGAGTAGGGACGTTCAATTTGTAGGGACGTTCAATTGAACGTCCCTACGTTAAAACGGTTTACATCCCGTTCAGAAATGCTATAGCGCTTTTCGCTTTTTGTGAGGTACAGCTTTCGTCTTTAAGTCCCCGTCAAAAAAACAGCGAAGCATCTTCACTGGCGCGTCGGCGTTTCTACTCACCGGGTAGCGAACTAAGACAGGAATAATCGATCGATTTGAACGACGAGTAAGGAGTTATTCAAAGTGGCAGAGCCTAAACTCCTGTTTGCGTTCGGGGGCGGAAATACTACAGATATCAAAACCGCATTTTCCCGTTACAACATACGAATGTTTCGCCGAAATATCTCTACCCTCTTCACGTCAATTGTGCGATTTTTACGCATTGGGGGCTTGCTTTTGACGCGCACCAATGATACTATAATTTTAATAATGGAAATATTTGAACTCACCTGCAAAACTCACTATTTCCATTATAAAGAAAGAGTATCACGAATCTCGCCCTAAAGCAAGGAAAAATCAAAATAATTTTATCCGCGATCGCATCTCATCCTCAAAAAATTCTCTTCATTTAAGGAAAGATAATTATTCATTATTCATTATTCATTATTCATTAGGAATAACCCCTCGAATCCCGCCCTTTTTTCCCACCGCATCCCCTCGATAGCGGGGAATAATGTGAATGCTGACGTGCCTCATTTTTTGACCCGCTTCCCGATTAATATTCATTCCCACATTAAATCCATCTGGCTTAAATTCCCGAACCAAAAATTCCTGTACCTTATTTGCCATAAACCAACAAGCCGATTGTTCCTTAAAAGGCAGTTCAAAATAATTTTCGACGTGGCGTTTAGGAATAATCAAAGTATGACCGGGACTCGCCGGATAGCCGTCAAATAGTGCATAAGCTGTAGCCGATTCTGCAAGCAAATTCCAGCTTCTACGAGGATTGCAAAACCAACATCGGTCGGGCGAATGCTTTTGATAGTTATAATGAATATATTCGTAAATTTCGCAGGACTCGTCTAAATGAATTGATGAAAACGGAAGCTTAACGATACACTGATATGTTGGCTTCTTATGAACGTAATGCTCCCGAAATCCTTCCCTTTTTAAATCTCGTCTTACAGCATAATACGCTTTGCCGCCCGGTTTGAGTAAGTAGGACACTTCCATGAGAACGTTAGCTTGTTCTTCAGGGAATAAAACATTGAGAACGTAGAAACAGAGAATGGTATCAAATTTGGCATCGGGGAAATTGGGAAAATAGTGAGGATCGTATCCCGAAATATTAAAGCCTTTTTTTTGCAATAATTTGACATCATTTCCGAAACCGCAACCAAAATCCAGCACCTTTCCTTGAATTAGATTTTGTCTCAGCAGGAATCGGCAAGGAAAGGATAAGTAGACCCTTTCTTTTGCTGTTAGATGGTTGAATTTATTAAGTTGCATATTTATGTAATATTTTAAGGTCAGTTACCCATCGCCTATTGGTGACAAGTAAGGATCTTTCTCCCATTCTCCCATTCTCCCATTCTTCTATTCTTCTATTCTTCCCAAAATCTACATCGCGCGCAACTGAGAATTTTGATTAAAAAACTGACGAATAATGCCCTTCGCCACCAAAAGAACGGCGATAACATTGGCAAATGCGATCGCGAGTAAAATCAAAATCTGATACAACGCCGCATCAAAAGGATCGGTTCCGCTTAAAACTTGACCCGTAAGCATTCCAGGAAGCGTCACCATCCCCACAACCATCATGCGATTAAGCAGTGGAATTAAACCCGCCCGAATTGCCTCTGTGCGATAGCGAGAAACCGCCTGCTGAGGAGTTGCGCCCAAACTGAGGTGAGTTTCAATTTCCAACGGATGATTGCGAATTGTACTGACGAGACGTTCCCCGGTAATCGTCGCCGTATCCATTGCATTCCCGATAATCATTCCAGCGAGAGGAATGAGATACTGAGGATCGTACCAAACGGGGGGCTGAATAATCACGAAGACGATGTAGCTGAGGGTAATGGCAGTGCTAGCCAAGAGGGAACCCGAAACCCAGAAAAAGAGGTTTTCCAGTTTTTTCGAGATGCGGTTGCGCGCAACAAGGGACGCGATCGCGAGCATCACTCCGAGGGTCGCCAGCACCGCCCAAGGACTGTTTAGGGCAAAAACAAACGTCAGGAGGTATCCCGCAGCCAAGAGCTGCAAAATTGCGCGGGCTGAAGCGATGGCCAACTGCCCCTCAAGCCCCAGATTTGCCAAACGAGAGAGCGCGATCGCGCCCCCCACCAAGGCGCAAGCCAAAGCGAGATCCAAAGTGCCAAGTTGAACTAAAGTATTCAAGAGTTATTAGAGATTCCTCAATGGTGGAGAACAAATCCCCCCCGAACAACGACCAATGACAAAAGAGCCAAAATTTGATTGGATTGATAAAAATTACTGGTGTAAGCGAGTGAAAACAACCATTCCCCCCCTCGACCTCACAAGACAATACGGACAAATTCGCGTCGCGGTGGAAACCGCCGTGCTAGATGTCCTCAACTCAGGGCGCTACATCGGCGGCGCGGCTGTCGCTGACTTCGAGGAACAGTTTGCGACCTATATCGGCACAACCCACTGCGTCGGCTGTAACTCGGGTACGGATTCCCTTTATCTTGCCCTGCGCGCCTTGGACATCGGACCGGGCGATGAAGTCATTACCACTCCCTTTACCTTCTTCGCCACCACAGAAGTCATCGACCGAGTGGGTGCAACGCCGGTCTTTGTCGATATTGACGAAAGTTTCAATCTCGACGTTAACCAGCTTGAAGCTGTCATTACGCCCCAAACAAAAGCGATTTTGCCCGTCCATTTGTTCGGCCGTCCCGTGGATATGACGCGCTTGATGGCTATTGCTGAGGCGCATAAGCTGTACGTTATCGAAGACTGCGCCCAAGCAACGGGGGCAGAATGGGAGTCGCAGAAAGTAGGCAGCATGGGGCATATCGGTTGTTTCAGCTTCTTTCCAACCAAGAATTTGGGGGCTTGTGGGGACGGAGGCGCGCTAACGACTGCCGATTCCGCGATCGCGGCGCGGGTGAAAATGCTCAAGGAACACGGCATGACCGATCGCTATCGTCACGAAGCTATCGGCCTCAACAGTCGTCTCGATAGCCTCCAGGCAGCCATTTTAACGATCAAACTACGCTACCTGGAGGCGTGGAATGAGGGACGAAACGAGGTTGCCAATCGCTATCAACAGTTGCTCCGTTACCGGGTCGAGTTGGAGTTGCCCCAAGCGCCATCGCGCGCCAAAACGGTGTGGAATCAGTATACAGTACGCCTCAAGGATCGAGGACGGAGTAAATCTTTAACCATTCGCTCCGAACGACGCGATCGCCTGCGCGCTCAACTCCAGGATTTGGGCATTAGTTCGATGGTCTACTATCCGATTCCGTTACATTTACAGCCGGTTTATCAGCGGTTGGGATATCGCCTCGGCCAATTACCCCGCGCCGAACAAGCCGCCAGTGAAGTGCTTTCTCTGCCGATGTTCCCCGAACTGTCCTTCGAGGAACAGCAGCAGATTGCCTACGGACTCCAGGATTGCTTGACGATGACGGAGCAACTCGCCAGTTGAATGAGGTGTCAGGTGTCAGGTGTTAGGTGTCAGGTGTTAGGTGTCAGGTGTTAGGTGTTAGGTGTTAGGTGTCAGGTGTCAGGTGTTAGGTGTCAGGTGTTAGGTGTTAGGTGTTTCACCCCATCACCCCCTCTCCCCATCACCCCATCACCCCCTCTCCCCGTCACCCCATCACCCCATCACCCCATCACCCCATCACCCCATCACCCCATCTGCCCTCT
The DNA here is from genome assembly GCA_034189065.1 of Cyanobacteriota bacterium. Lineage (GTDB taxonomy): Bacteria > Cyanobacteriota > Cyanobacteriia > Cyanobacteriales > Spirulinaceae > FACHB-1406. Next base: position 12,831 of record JAXHVQ010000111.1, on the reverse strand, counting down.
GCCTTTCCACTCCCTTCAAATCGAGGGCTTCAACCAAACTACGAACGGCAGCGACCATTGCCACGGGATCGTTGAGTCGATTAACCGCAGACCCTACGCCCACGCCCGAAGCGCCTGCCGCGATCGCCATTGGCGCGGTTACGCTGGAGAGTCCAGAGGCGCACAACACGGGGACAGAGACAGCGCGGGAGATACAGTAGGCTGCCGCGAGGGTGGGGGCTGCTTTTTCGATCGCGCCGAGGGTTCCCGGATGCGCGGGCTGACTGCTCGTTCCCCCCTCGGTTTGAATCAAATCCGCTCCCGCTCCCACAAGGGCTTCGGCGAGTTCCACTTGGCGGTCCAGTTCGAGGGTATGGGGAACCGTCACCGAGAGGGGAATATCGGGAAGAAGCGATCGCGTCTGTTGGGTCAATGATAGAACTTCGGCAGCTTCAAAACGCCGTCCGAGAGCGTAAAAACTATCATAGTTCCCAATTTCGATTAAATCGGCTCCCGCTTCCACCGCCGGGACAAATTTTTCAGGTTCTACGGCTGAAACGCAGACGGGGAGGGGAGTTAGCGAGCGAACGAGTCGCACCAATTCGGGGTCGGCGGCAATATCGACAAAAGTTGCTCCGCCGGCTGTGGCAGCCGTCACTGCGGCCGTCACACTAATGGAGTCAAAATTATTGAGGCCGCTAATAATTTTGAGGGCATTGCGCCGCTCTAGGGCTTGCTGGAGTTGGGAATTCACCATCGGTAGTCTTGCCATTTAGCTCTCTAAAGTTGGACATCAATTTAGGTTCTAATCTATCTTGCCATTGTTATGGCGCGCGATCGATTAAACTTCTGTTGAGAAATTGTTGAGCTAGACCAAGGACAACCGATTTGGAACTTATCCTAACTCAAATTTGTGCGAGAACGAACGACGAGTGCTTTTTCGATGATGAATTGCTTCAACCGCTTTTCTCAACCGTTTTTCGGCGTTTTAGAAATGCCGTAGGAGGGGATTCGCAAGCAATTCGGTATTGTTCTGTATAATCGAGTTAGAAGTTTAATGTTCTTTAGGGACTCGACTGAATCTTGCTTCAGCACATTCACGTAAACAATTTGCGCTCTATTTCCGTAGTTGTTTTATTTTGGAACAATATCTCGTCAAACACCTTGAACTTCTCGAACAATAGGGAACCCGTTCGGTCAATAATTTTGTTTAGAAAAAAACGATTGAGAATTGTTTCGATGCCTAAACCGCATTTTAAACCCAGAAAACAATGAATTTTCCGCCTGACAATTTGTCTGCTTTTCATAACGACGTATTTCAAAACACTCAACTCGGACAGCTTTGTGGCAAGGAAGACCTGTTCCGCGATCGCTACTCAATTTTGCGCTTGTTGGGTCGCGGTGGCTTTGGCGTGACCTTTTTGGCGAGAGATGTGGTTTTGCCAGGCGAACCCCTATGCGTCATCAAACAACTGTGTCCGAGGGGAGGCAACCTACACGCCCTGGAAACAGCGCGCTGGCGCTTTCAACGAGAAGCCAAAATGCTCTCTCTCTTGGGAAGTCACGCTCAAATTCCCTCATTGCTCGACTATTTTGTGGTAGAGGAGGAGTTTTACCTCGTACAGGAATATGTCCGAGGGATGACCCTAGCGCGACTCATTCGACGTTATGGCTGTCAGTCAGAAATGACCGTTCGGCGCTGGCTGCGAGAAATGCTAGCGTTACTCGACTACGTTCACAGCAACGGCGCGATCCATCGCGACATCAAACCGCAAAATATCATTCGCTGCCAGGATGACGGACGCTTGGTACTCATAGACTTTGGTGCGGTGAAAGAACAACTGGTCAAAGTGTTAGAGATGAACTCCAAATGTACGACCACCCATTTCGTCGGCACAATGGGATTTGCCCCTCCCGAACAATTTTCCCTACGACCGGTGTACGGAAGCGATATCTACGCCTTGGGGATAACTTGTTTGTACCTTTTGACGGGCAAAGCGCCGTTCGATTTCCACGGCGATCGCGCGACAGGAGAATTGCAATGGCGCGATCGCGTCCAACTGAGCAAATCCTTTGGCGCGACTCTCGACAAAATGCTTCAGCCTTCTTTAAGAAAGCGCTACAAGTCGGTTGCCGAAATTCTAGCTGACCTCGATCGAGCCTCGCCCCAAGAGAACCTCTACTCTTGCATGAACTTACCGACAACACCCCCCAAACACAGAGCGATCGCTCAAACTCCAACACCCCACTTTTCCTCAGCCGTAGAAACAGCGAGAGCCATTCGACAATGGAAAGCGCGGCGCGCTCAAAAATCGTCTAAGTCCAACTTGCCCCGAACGTGCTGAGCGTTCCCAGAGTCGCGGGTTACAGGTAGACGGGGTTGAGGAAAAAATTAGTGGTTTTTTGGCTTAACCCATCCCTAGCGAACTGCAATTTGCCCGCGATCGCAACCCGGTTTCCCCTTTCTGCCAGTTCAAAATAGCGCAAATTGAGCGAACGCGCTCGTCAACTGCTGCCACAGCGAGCGTCGTTCCGCCCGTTCGAGTTGGAGCGCGCGATTGTAACTTGCGTAAGCCTCTTGATGGCAGCCAAGTTCCTGCAACACGATACCGCGAAACAGAATAATGGATTGTTTATCGTATTCGCTATCCTCTCCCACAACGTTCGGACAAAGCTCTAGCGCTCGATTTAGGGATGCAAGCGCCTCAGAATAGTTGTCGAGATGGGTCAGTACGCCAGCCCTCCAAACCCAGGTGATAAAGTTACGGGGGTCGAGTTGCAGCGATCGCTCAAAACTGGCTAATGCTTCCTCGTATTGATTGAGATGAGTTAGCGTTTTGCCCTGTTCGAGCCAAAGTGTATGCTGGTCAGAGATTATGCAGGTCATGGTTGCTCTGTACGATCCGAAAAATATTAACTCAGTCGCTACGATTTACCCTGACGCTTTAGCCTAGTTTAGACCGGATTTTACAACTTGGGTTCCGAAACTGCCCGTATCGATCGAGGTTTTTCGGGTTGTCGCAAACTAGGTCTATAAGTGAAAATCGCGATTCTTAGGGGCAGATATCCCCTAAATGCGACTTATAGAGACATCGGAGGCAGAAAATCTATTGAATCAAGGGGAGATTGAATCAGTGATTTTGACCACCTTTTATTTTTGTACCGAATCTTTATGAAAAAGTCATGAAGAAACTCCGGGAATTGAGGAAATTTTTGAATGGGTTCGCTCGGTCGAAGCAGACAAAATCTCCAAAGAGACAGAAAATGAAGGAGCCAAAGTGCAGACAAACGCCAAAAAAACCGGTTTCCGGGAACCCAAGTTGGGTCAAAGTAGGGTATGGTTGAACACAGGCGAGCCGACCCGAGCAACTTCGACCAGCGGTTTAACGATGCAAAACGCTTTTTTGAACCCCCTTCAACTAGAGACGCGCGATCGCTATCGCGAGGGTCTCCAGCTAGAATTGACAACCCTTCCCCTTGCACCTGACTCCGACAGCGATCGCCGCTTGGCCGTCGAAGTTGTTTTGAAGTTTAACGAGCAGTGGCAACCCGTATTGGGAGGACGAGTAAAATGGGGTCTGAAAGGGGGCGAACTGCGTTTAACCCTCGATCGCGGCGTGTTTTTTGTCCAAGGGAGCGATCGCACGCTTTCCTTCATAGAGATGCCCGCGCTGCACGTCTCCATCCAAGCACGATCGCCCCAGGAATGGGTTTGGAAGTTTGAGAGCAAATCGCCCCTCAGCGACGCGATCGCGCGAGTTCGCTGTTGCGAGTTGGAAGTAAGGGAGCAAGCCGAAGGGTTAACCGCAACCTTTAGCGCGACACCAGCCGATGTCTGCCCGAGCGAGGTGGAGGGGTTGTGGAAGCACAGTATTAGCCCCAACCAACACGCCGTTGTCGAGCGCGCTCTGGCCTTTGCGTTGTGCAAGGAGCGGTTGAGTCCTTACCTCAGTTTAGCTCGATGGCCCTCGGTTGGAGAGGCGTTGCCCGAGGTGCCGGTGGAGGAAAAAGCGCTCTCATCGCCGGAGTTGCAGACGATTATCGACGGCGTAACTTCAGCCGAAACCGAGGATTTTTTCAAATTAGCAGCGATGGCGAAACTCAATCCCATTGGGGATTTTGCCGGTGGAAATCTGCTGGGAACGAGCTTAAACGGTTTAGACTTAGGGAACGCAAATTTCGCCCGTGCCAACTTGCGAGGCGCAGATTTAAGCGACGCAGACTTGAGCGAGGCGAACTTGAATGGTGCCAACCTCAAAGGGACAGACTTAAGCGGTGCCTATCTGGGCAATGCGACCTTAAAGAATGCCGACTTGCATCGTGCCAGCTTAGCCCTCGCCAATTTGGGAGGAGCAGATTTGAGCGGTGCCAACTTACAGGAGGTTAATCTCAGCAATGCGAATTTGAGTAGCATCAAGGTAGAAGGGACAATTTTCGGTCAAAATTCGGGCTTAACAGAGGAAATGAGGTTGAAACTCCAGGAACGAGGTGCAATCGTTGGGGAGACCTGAAGCGAGCTTTTCTATTTAAAAGAATCTACGGTTGGTGGCGCGAACGAGAAACAGCAAAACCGATCGATGTATTGCACAATTAAGAGAGGGGTTTTCTCTTAGGTGTTATAGCTCCCAATTTAAAATGCAAAATCCAGAACGCGATCGCCTGCCTGCTATTTTTCGCATTTCCCCCATTATTCGGGGAACACTTCTCATTTTTTACACTTCCTTGATGCTTCCCCTACCGTTTTTAGCAAAAGTTTCCTCCGCGCCTATCTCCCCAGTTTGGCTGGGGTTAGGCATTTTCCTCGGCGCGATCGCGCTCGTTGCAGCCTTGAGCGAACGGGTCGTTGTGGATGAGGAACAGTTTCAAGTGGTTTATCCGGCGTGGGTGCCGTCGCTTTTTCGCAAAGGGTGGTCCCTGAAGTGGTCGGAAATTGAAGAGTTGAAATTGCGAACCACCGGGCAAGGCGGTTTGGTGTATTATTTTGTCACTCGGGCGCGCGATCGAGCGTACTTGTTGCCCGCGCGCGTCGCGGGATTTTCCCGTTTAGTCAAGCTGGTTGAGGAACAAACGGGAATTGAAACGGGGGATATTCGTCCCCTTTCGCAACCGTGGATGTACTTAATTTTATTGGGATTGGCGGTATTATTGCTCGTGGTAGATGGTTGGACGATAACGAGCGCGATCGCAATTTAGCAGCAATTTTGACGAAGGGACAATAATTTTGCCGTCGCGATGGGGAACAATTCTCATAGGAATAGTTCCGTTCGCTTGCACCTCTCAAAACCTTTCTCTTGGCGGAAGGAGTGCTTTGCGGAGCTATGCTAAGCTCGACAACGAATGCAGTCAGGGTGTCATCATGGCAAAACTTTCAACCGCTAACCTTAAACCCAACCCTTTTACGACCTATCGAGACATTCAAACGGGTCGATGGCTTGTAGGCCCTTCTCCCACCGAAACCGCTCGATCGCGATCGCATCAACCGCTAGAGGGTAACAAAAGCGCGCAGCTTTGCGCCTGGGATCTCAAAAACATTCCCAATAGAAAACGTGCTGCCAACTGAGTTCGTAGTAGGGACTTCAGTCCCACAGATTGTAGTAGGGACTTCAGTCCCACAGTTCGTAGTAGGGACTTCAGTCCCACAGATTGTAGTAGGGACTTCAGTCCCACAGATTGTAGTAGGGACTTCAGTCCCGCACACTCAGTTTTACCCTTTCCCAAAGATGAAAAGGAGTCCTTTTTAGCGATTTCCGAACGCATTCTCAGGAAAAATTCATCTTTTCCCACCCCCGTAACCTTAGTATAAATGGGCAGTAAGCTGTAGTTCGTAGTAGGGGCTAAAGCCCCGCCCAATTCCGTAGTTCGTAGTTGAGGCTTTAGCCCCGCCCAATCGGTGGGAATAACCTACAACCTAACAGCTATAACTTAATATTTAAACCCAACCCCCCAACATCGCGACATATTTCCCTTCAATGCAACAGAACAACACATCCTCAACCCCTTTATATAACGTTGAAAATGCCGTTCTCGAACGCTATCAAGCTGGGGCAAAACAGCCAGAAGCAAGTCTGTGCTGTCCCACTGAATACGAAGGAAATTATCTTGAGAAGTTGCCCCAAGAAATTGTTGAAAAAGACTATGGCTGCGGCGATCCAACGCGCTACATTTCCGCTGGTGAGATAGTCGTCGATCTGGGGTCTGGTGCAGGAAAAAACTGTTATATACTCGCCCAAAAGGTCGGCGCGCAAGGAAAAGTCATTGGCGTTGACTTCAACGACGAAATGCTTGCGCTGGCACGTAAGTATCAAGCTTCAATGGCAAATAAAGTTGGATACAACAATACTCAATTTGTCAAGGGAAAAATTCAAGATTTAAAACTTAATTTAGACCGCGCGCAAGCCTGGATCGAGAAACATCCCATTACTTCGTTAGAAGAATTTGGCGAATTTGAAGCAGAATGCGATCGCCTGCGCAAAGAGGAACCTTTGATTCCCGACAACAGCGTCGATGTCGTCATTTCCAACTGCGTTCTCAACCTCGTCCGTCCCCAAGATAAGGAACAACTGTTTCAAGAAATTCATCGCGTTCTCAAGCGCGGCGGACGGGCGGTGATTTCTGATATCGTTTGCGATGAGGAACCCACCCCAGAAATGAAAAACGATCCCCAACTGTGGAGTGGTTGTCTCTCCGGTGCATTTCGAGAAGATGCCTTTTTAAAAATCTTTGAAGAAGCCGGATTTTACGGCATTGAAATACTCTCTCGACAAAGCGAGCCGTGGCAAATTATTGACGGAATCGAATTTCGTTCGGTGACAGTACAAGCTTCTAAAGGGAAAGAAGGCCCTTGTTGGGAACGCAACCAAGCCGTTGTTTATAAAGGGCCGTGGCGACAAGTTTGCGACGATGACGGACATTTCTATCGACGAGGCGATCGCGTCGCCGTTTGCGATAAAACATTCCAAATTTTGACCCAATCTAACAGTCCTTATGCTAAAGATATCATTCCCGTGCCGCCCCATCAAGAGATTCCCTTGGAAGAAGCGCAGGAATTTAACTGTAAAGGGACAACCCTTCGTCATCCGCGAGAAACTAAAGGTTTAGATTATAATTTGACTGTTACCTCGGACAATACTTCCTGCTGTAGTGAGGAAAGTTGTTGTTAAAATCGTCTTGTCGCTTGTTATTTGTCTTTTGCTCCTTATAGATTTACCCAAGAAATTATGCCTGCAAAAGACATCTACCACGACCCGGTTAAAGTTGCTCTTGAAAAAGATGGCTGGATAATTACTGACGACCCTTTAGTCTTACAATGGGGAGGAAAAGATTTATTTGTCGATCTCGGTGCAGAAAAAATTATTGCGGATCGTAAAAATGGCAAAAAGATTGCCGTTGAAATTAAAAGTTTCATAGGAGCTTCTCAAATTAACGATCTGGAAAAAGCAATAGGTCAGTATATTCTCTACCGCAATATCCCAGAAGTTACTGAAAGCAAACGAGAACTTGACCTCGCGGTGACAAAAAAGGCTTTTGAAGACATTTTTATTGAGCCAATTGGCAATCTCGTATTAACTAAAAACAAACTTTTCTTACTGGTTTTCGATATTGGGAAACAGGAGATTATACAATGGATATCCTAGAACGAAACCAAGAAATAATTAAACAAGCTCTAAATGAATATTATAAAATCCCTTACTCCTACAGAGATTTACAAAGGCGATTTATTATAAGCGAAGATCGAACAAACTATTTATTAGTTACGCTCGGATGGCGAAACGATAAACGGATTCATGGTTGTCTCGTTCATATCGAAATTATTGACGGCAAAATTTGGATTCATCGGGATGGTACAGAAGATGGGATTGCCAACGATCTTGTTGCTGCGGGAATTCCCAAAGAGCAAATTGTTTTAGCTTTTCATCCCCCTGAAATTCGACCCCACACAGAATTTGCTGCTGGCTAAAATTTTAAGTATACTCAATGAGTAATATTTTACCTCCATTCAACTTTATCGCAAAAAGTAATTCATGATTCAATCGCTCAAATCCTCAAAATTAACCCCTTTTACTCAAAAAATTAACAAACCCCTAACAAAACAAAAAATAACCGTTCTTCAAATTAACTTAGGTCGGCGTTGCAATTTAGCCTGCGTTCACTGTCACGTAGAGGCGGGGCCGAAACGAACGGAAGAACTATCGCCTCAAGTTTGCGAACAGTTAATTGAAATAATTCGACGTTTTCCCAAAATTAAAACCGTCGATTTAACAGGTGGCGCGCCTGAAATGAATTATGGCTTTAAGCCGTTAGTTGAAGCAGCAAGACAAAATGGAAAAGAAGTTATCGTTCGCTCTAACTTGACGATCTTTTTTGAACCAGGATACGAATACTTGCCCGAGTATTTTGCAAAACACCAGCTTAAAGTCGTAGCCTCACTTCCCTGTTATCTGCAAACCAATGTCGATCGTCAGCGCGGTTCCGGCGTTTACAATCGCTCGATTCACGCCTTACAAAAACTCAACAAATTAGGTTATGGGAGGAATCCTAATCTTTTGCTAGACCTCGTTTTTAACCCTAGCTTGCCTACGGAAAAAGGGTTTTCCTTGCCGCCCGAACAAAAATCTTTAGAGCGCGATTATAAAGCTTATTTAAAAGAACATTTTGATATTGATTTCGATCGCCTGTTGACCATTACCAATATTCCCATTGGACGAACGAAAGACTATTTAAAGCGCCATCACTTGGAACGCGATTATCTCAAGTTCCTAGAAGATAACTTTAATGGGGGAACCGTAGACCAATTAATGTGTCGAAACGAGCTGTCAATTGATTATTGGGGAAATGTTTACGATTGCGACTTCAATCAAATGGAAAAGTTGCCCGCAAAGTTGCCTAGTGGCGAAACGGTTACGGTCGAAAAGCTTCTAGAATTGGATAGTTTGGATAAGATTCGAGAGATTCAAACTGCACCCTATTGTTATGGCTGTACGGCGGGAAGCGGCTCGAGTTGTGGCGGTGCGTTACTTGGCGGGGACTGAAGTTTCTACTACGAACAGGATGGGGACTGAAGTTTCTACTACGAACTGGATGGGGACTGAAGTCCCTACTACGAACTGGATGGGGACTGAAGTCCCTACTACGAACGAACCGAATTGGCTTGAATGGAATAACCGCAGCGATGTTCGCCGTCGTTGAGCCAATGAGTTCGTTGTACCGTACAATCGGGTAAAACTGCTGCGAACATTTCCAACTCGTGTCCGCAAACACTTGGAAAGGATTCTGCAACATCGGAAATGGCGCAGTTGTGTTCGGTAAAAATATACTCTTCCTTGTCGTCTTCAGAGTCCGCCGAGTGTAACTCTGCCATGTATCCTTCGTCCTGGCGTAATTCAATCAATTTCATCACTCGCTGTTTGAGGGAACCGGTGCCGATACAATTGCGATACTCCACCGCTTTTCGTTCCCACTGCTTGCGCAATACCTCGCTGACTTGTTCCTCTCCCACCGTCTCCACCAACGTATCGAGGAACGACACGGTAAACTCGCCGTAGCGATGAGGGAAGCGATCGCGCCCTTTGCGGCTAAGATGGTAAAGGTGTTGGGGACGACCCATCCCCACCTGCACCGATTCGTGTTCGATGGCTCCTTCTTCCTCCAAATCTTTCAGGTGCCGTCGCGTGGCTTGCGGACTAATATCCAAAGCCTCCGCCAACTCCCGGGCTGTCGCGCGATCGCCTTTGAGCAAGTATCGCAGAATCTCCTGCTTAGTGGAAGAGTTTGAAGTCGTAGTCATCGTTCCTCAGACTGAAATTTCCTCAAAGTGCCAGTCAAAAAAATGCAACTTGCAACTTTGACAACATCTTTGTTGTTAATGTAACCTACAATGAGAGTTAAGCAATAAAGACGTTGTTTAAATCCATAACATTTATAGTAGCTCAAAGTCCCCCCAGCAATTGAAAACCTTCTTCACAAAGAAGCACCAGCCTTGCCAAGGACGAGCGACCTTAACCCAACAGAGCCAGAGAACACTTATAGCCTTATGAGCGCCACTTCCGTCAAAACCCTCGTCAACCAACCCTACAAATACGGTTTCATCACCGACATCGAGAAAGATACCATCGCGCGCGGCCTCAACGAAGAAGTCATCCGCGCCATATCGAGCAAAAAAAACGAACCCGAATTCATGCTCGAATTCCGCCTGAGAGCCTATAAGCAGTGGCTGAAGATGGCAGAACCCACCTGGCCCCACGTCAACTATCCCGCCATCGACTACCAAGATATTGTCTACTATTCTGCCCCCAAGAAAAAGCCAGAAAAACTTGGCAGCTTAGACGAAGTGGATCCCACACTGCTCGAAACCTTTGAAAAACTCGGCATTCCCCTTTCCGAACAAAAGCGCCTCGGCAACGTCGCCGTCGATGCTATCTTCGACAGCGTATCCATCGCCACCACCTTCAAAGACAAACTCGCCGAAAGCGGAGTCATCTTCTGTTCCATTTCCGAAGCGCTGCACGAACACCCCGAACTGATCAAAAAATACCTGGGTTCGGTGGTTCCCGTCGCCGACAACTACTTCGCCGCACTCAACGCCGCCGTCTTCAGCGATGGTTCCTTCGTCTTCATCCCCAAAGGTGTCGAATGTCCGATGGAACTCTCGACGTACTTCCGCATCAACGACGGCGAAACCGGACAGTTCGAGCGCACCCTCATCGTCGCCGAAGAAGGGGCATCTGTCAGCTACCTCGAAGGCTGCACCGCTCCCATGTATGACAGCAACCAACTGCACGCCGCCGTGGTAGAATTGGTTGCCCTCGACAACGCTTCGATCAAATATTCCACCGTCCAAAACTGGTACGCTGGCGATGCGGAAGGGAAAGGCGGTATCTATAACTTCGTCACCAAGCGCGGGTTGTGTAAGGGGGTGAATTCCAAGATTTCTTGGACGCAGGTGGAAACCGGTTCGGCGATTACTTGGAAATACCCCAGTTGCGTTCTCGTCGGCGACAACTCCGTGGGCGAATTTTACTCCATTGCCCTCACCAACAACAAACAACAAGCCGATACGGGAACGAAAATGGTTCACGTCGGTAAAAATACTCGCAGCCGTATTATTTCTAAGGGAATTTCCGCAGGGGGGTCTAAGAATAGTTACCGAGGATTGGTTAAAATGGGATCGAAGGCTAAGGGCGCGCGCAATTACTCCCAGTGCGACTCGATGTTAATCGGGGATAATGCTGAAGCCAATACCTTCCCGTACATCCAAGCAGAAAATCATACCGCAAAAGTGGAACACGAGGCCTCGACCTCTAAAATTGGGGAAGACCAACTGTTTTATTTCGCCCAGCGGGGAGTTTCGGCAGAAGATGCCGTTTCCATGCTCGTTAGCGGTTTTTGTAAGGATGTTTTCAATCAATTGCCGATGGAGTTTGCGGCTGAAGCGGATAAGTTGTTGAGTTTGAAACTTGAAGGAACCGTTGGCTAGTTTCGAGAGGGTTGAAGCCTTTGAGGAAGGTACAATTAACGCGAACAAACGAGCAAGCATGGGAATAACTTACGCGGAAATTGACCTCATTCGGAGCGATGACTTAGCATTGCTCCGAGCGGGCTACCTTGAGGAAAAGCGAGTTCGCCGCCTTAAGGTAACAGCCTTAGTCGATAGCGGGGCTTCTATGCTGACAATTTCTGAGTCAATTAAAGAGCAACTTCAGCTTCCTAAAGTAGACGAACAACAGGCAGAATTAGCCGATGGTTCTGTTATTGGGATTGAGGTTGTCGGTCCGGTGGAAGTGAGATTCAAAAATCGGGTTGCTATCGTTAGCGCCCTCGTTTTGCCCGGTGAAGCTGAGGTTTTATTGGGAGCGATTCCTATGCAGGCAATGGATGTTTTAGTCGATCCCAAACAAGAACGGCTCATTGTTAATCCGAAGAGTCCAGATCGGGCTAGAATGTTATTGAAGTAAACAAACTTTGACTCAGTTTGAGAAAATCGAGACTCCGAGTCAAATTTTAAAGAATTTTAACGGACATAAGAAAAAGTCCCGATGAAGAAAAGACATGATTAAAGAAAACAGCGAAGTAATTTTATCGGTTCGAGATTTGACGGCTAACGTGGAAGGAACGCCGATTTTGAAGGGCGCAAATTTAGAGGTAAAAGCGGGCGAGGTTCACGCGATTATGGGCCGCAATGGTTCGGGAAAAAGTACCTTGTCTAAGGTTTTGGCCGGACACCCCGACTATGAGGTGACGGGGGGAGAGGTAATTTTTAAAGGCGAAAATGTTTTGGAGTTGGAGCCGGAGGAACGAGCACTTAAAGGGATTTTCTTGGCGTTTCAATACCCTTTGGAAATTCCGGGGGTGAGCAATACGGATTTTTTGCGCGTGGCTTATAATTCCCGCCGCAAGCATCAAGGACTCGAAGAACTCGATGCGTTCGATTTTGAGGATTTGGTGGAAGAAAAGCTCGAAGTGGTGAAGATGAATCCGAGCTTTTTGGGAAGAAGCGTCAATGAGGGATTTTCGGGGGGAGAGAAGAAACGCAATGAAATTTTGCAAATGGCGTTACTCGAACCGACGCTGGCAATTTTAGATGAAACCGATTCGGGATTGGATATTGATGCGCTGAAAATTGTTGCCAATGGGGTGAATCAGTTGGCAACGCCGGAAAATGCGACGGTGATGATTACCCACTATCAGCGCTTGCTCAATTATGTCGAACCCGACTACGTTCACGTGATGCAAGAAGGACGCATCGCCACCAGTGGAGGGAAGGAACTCGCGTTAGAATTGGAGTCGCGAGGGTATGACTTTTTGGAAGAAACTGCTGTGGAGGTGGGTTGATAATGTCAGTGGAGATAAATTCGG
>JAXHVQ010000110.1:0-19920 GCA_034189065.1 Cyanobacteriota bacterium | reverse complement strand
CTGCTTGATTTTCAGGCAGTTTAAGTTATTTTTGCCCTTCTTTTAACGATTCTACCATCTTTAATACCAGATTCATCAAATTTTGCTACAACCCCATCTCCCCATCTCCCCATCTCCCCACTATCCAACTTTGCCCTTAACAAAAATAAAACATTTATTGTTGTTGCATTTTTGAATAAAGCATATTATATTAAAGCAAGAGAAGGCGACGCGCCGACCAAGCTCAATCGCCTTCTCTAGGGGACCCCCCCGATGTCAATTTCTTAAACCTTCGAGGAGTTCGTAATGTCTATTTTACCTAACAATCCCGAAAACGCTTCTGTTCCCCTCCACCAACAACTTTCTGAATGCACCACTCGACTGTTGGCAATGCACTCGTTTGCGTGCGTCCTTCACAGCGCCGTCCTGTACGAACAAGCAAAATTTATCCGCATTGCTCACGAAATTCCCTACCACGATGTCCTTAAATATATGCAAGAAGAATTGCTCGATATTCTCGAAGCGGTGGCAAAAGTACAGAATGCCTTAGACCCAGAGTTGCAAAGTCGGCGCTCGAGTCGTTAAGTTTTTCATTGCCCCGATTTTACCTTTTTCGGGGCAATATTGCCGTGAGTTATCCGGGCGCGATTGTAAATTGTCCTTGATTTCAATCCTATAGTTTTAAGTAGAGGTAATTATTCATTATTCATTATTCATTATTCCGAAGTGAATCAGCGATCCACCGACCCCATAACAACATCAATACTGGCTAAAATTGCAATCAGATCGGCAACTTTAACTCCCTTCAATAAAAAGGGCAAAATCTGTAAATTATTGAAATCCGCAGGACGAATCTTCCACCGCCAAGGAAAAACATTATCGTTGCCAATTAAATAAATCCCCAACTCTCCCCGACCCGCTTCAATGCGAACATAATGCTCTCCGGTCGGAATTTTGAAGGTTGGAGAGAGCTTTTTAGCGATATAATTATAGTCAAAATCATTCCAACTCGACTTGCGACCTTCCAACAATCGCTTCGCCTCCAAATTTTCGTACGATCCTCCCGGCAGGCGATCGCAAGCTTGACGAATGATGCGAGTTGACTGACGCATCTCTTCAACGCGAACGCGATAGCGCGCCAAACAATCGCCTTCCATCGCCCAAGCAACATCCCAATCCAACTCATCGTAACACTCGTAATGGTCAACTTTGCGTAAATCCCACTTCACCCCAGAAGCGCGCAACATCGGACCGCTAATTCCCCAATTAATAGCATCTTTGCGACTGACAGTCCCAACTCCTTCCACCCGACGCAGAAAAATGGGATTATCCGTCACTAAACGTTCGTATTCATCAATTTTGGGCAAAAAGCAATCGCAAAAATCAATACACTTATCGACCCAACCGTAGGGCAGATCCGCCGCCACGCCGCCAATCCGGAAATAATTATTATTAATTAAACGATAGCCCGTTGCCGCTTCAAATAAATCGAGAATCATCTCTCGTTCTCGCAGAGTATAGAAAAACGGAGCATGACCGCCTAAATCCGAAATAAACGACGGTCCCAACCATAATAAATGATTTGAGAGACGGGTCAATTCCAACATAATAACCCGAAGGTAGCTCGCACGTTTGGGAACCTCAATATCGGCAAGTTTTTCTGGTGCGTTGACCGTCACCGCTTCGTTAAACATTCCCCCGTAATAATCCCACCGACTGACGTAAGGAACGTACATGATATTCGTCCGACTTTCGGCAATTTTTTCCATTCCCCGATGCAGGTAGCCGATGACAGGTTCGCAGTCTACAACATCTTCCCCGTCGAGGGTTACAATGAGGCGAAAACACCCGTGCATCGAAGGGTGATGGGGACCCATATTAATAATCATGGGGTCGGTGCGCGTTTCGATTTGAGCCATTGTTGACAATTCCCTTGATGTTCTATTGACACTATGACTTTTTTGGGGAGGACATTCCAGGGAAGATCGGAAGGTTAAGAGGAAAGTTAAGCCAATTTATACCTTCAAAATTTATCGATCCTCGATAAGTTAGGGGTTTGCTGCGGGGTGACGGGGTGACGGGGAGATGGGGGGACACAATTGATGTGTCATCAGAATTTATAGAATTGGTATAACTCATAACTTATAACTTATGTACGGACGTTATATATAACGTCCCTACGAATAACTCATAACGCGCTTTTTCAGACCCAGCTTTGTTAAACTAGAGATCTTCCGAAAACACTCGCACTGCTGTTGTAGGACTGGGAGTGCAGTCTATTCTTACATTTCACAAGGAAAAACAATATGATTGCTGTTGCTCAAGCACCCCCCAACGAACGCGCTAAGTTTATCCAACAAACCTATACTCATCTCGCAGGTGCAGTTGGTGCATTTATCGTCTTGGAATTCATCTTATTCCAAACTGGCATTGCCGGAGCGCTCTTTAACTTAGTTGCAGGCAGTCGCTTTGTTTGGTTGGCAATTTTAGGCGCTTTTGCGCTTTTGGGTTGGTTTTCTCGGGAACTCGCAGCTAAGGCAGACTCTCCTCAAACTCAATACATTGGTTTTGGGGTTTATGTGGTCGCAGAAGCGCTTATTTTTGCTCCGTTGTTGTATATTGCTGCCGCTTTTTCAGGACCGAGCGTTATTCCCACGGCTGCTATTTTGACGCTGTTGATGTTTGCCGGTTTGACAACTATTGCCTTTACCACGCGCAAAGATTTTACATTTTTGGGCGGAATTCTGAAAATTGGCAGTTTTGTCGCTCTTGGTCTCATTTTGTGCAGCCTTATTTTTGGTTTTACCCTGGGACTTTTCTTTTCCGTGGTGATGGTCGTTTTTGCCTCGGCTGCCATTTTGTACGACACTTCTAAAGTCATGCACCACTATTCAAAGCACCAGTATGTTGCTGCTTCTTTGGAATTATTCGCTTCGGTTGCATTGCTGTTTTGGTATGTGTTGCGGATTGTAATGGCTCTTTCTTCGCGCCGTTAATTTTCTTTCAACCCACAGATTTATCTTCTGAGAATTTCCATAGAAACTCGTCGTTGAAGGCCTAACCCGCTTCTCAACGACGAGTTATTTGTATGAAATTGAGGTGGCGGCTGTCCCAAATGATGGTAATATTTTTGTTTAAATACAAAATGAGGGTTTAGATCTTGTTAAGATTCTGTTAAGGACGCGAGTTCAGAAATGACAGTGGAATTCCTGCAACTCTTGCTAGTAGGGGATGAGCGGGATGTTGGAATCGATATTGAGGAGAGGGATGAATGCGATCGCGGCGGCGAAGGGTATGAGAAACTGAGAGAATGTGGAAATGGAGTCGCACAGAGGGCGGAAGGCAATGAACCCGCAGAAGCAATACAGCATTCGTCCGAGGGAGAGATGGTGTCCGTGGTGGCCTTTAATTCCGCTTTATCCCTACGATCGGCGCAGAACGCTTCGCCAAGAAGTGCTAAAAGATACCCTCTGGACTTTCGACCAACTCCAAGGAATTTTTTATGTCATTGTTCCCATTCGTATGAGCGCTGTCCGGCTAGAAACGGGAGGACTGCTGATTTACGCGCCCGTCGCTCCTACCCGAGAATGCGTCAACTTAGTACGAGAATTAGAAGCTCGATACGGTGAAGTTAAGTATATTATTTTACCGACGATTTCGGGTTTGGAGCATAAAGTTTTTGTCGGACCGTTTGCTCGACGTTTTCCCAACGCCCAGGTGTTTGTCGCCCCCCATCAGTGGAGTTACCCCGTGGATTTGCCATTGAGTTGGTTGGGATTCCCCCCGAAACGCACCCATATTTTACCAGACGAGCCTCAAAAAGCGCCTTTTGCAAGTGAATTTGACTATGCACGACTCGGCCCAATTGACCTGGGACTCAAACCTTTTGCGGAAGTGGCACTTTACCATAAGCGATCGCGCTCCCTCCTGCTGACGGATACCATTGTTTCCATTCCCGAAAAACCCCCTGCCATTTTGCAATTTGACCCCTATCCCTTGCTATTCCACGCCAAGGAGGACGCATTTGATGTGGTCAAAGATAGCGAAGCGACTCGCCGTAAGGGATGGAAGCGCATCTCCTTATTTGCGATGTACTTCCGCCCTAGTCCCCTCGAAACCATTCCCTTTCGCCATGCGTTGCGCCATGCGTTGCGCGCGCGCGATCGCTCGAAAAAGGCTTATTTTGGTCTATTTCCGTTCCATTGGCAACCCAATTGGATGGAGTCGTTTGAGGCGCTGCGCGATGGCGGTCGTCCGTTGGTTGCACCGGTCCTGCAAACGCTTATTCTCAACCGCGCGCCCACAGAAACCCTTGCTTGGGTCCAACGAGTTGCCGGTTGGGACTTCGAGCGGATCGTTCCCTGTCATTTTAGCTCGCCCATTGCCGCGCGATCGCCTCAGTTTCGCGACGCTTTTGCTTTCCTCGACTCGGGAAAACCCCGGGACAATGCACCCGATTTTCAACTGTTGAAGGAAATCGACAAAACGCTGGTTAGGACTAAGATTGTACCGCCGCCCAGCCAGTTTACAATGAATAATGAATAATGAATAATGAATAATGAATAATTACCTCTATCAATTATTCATTCCGGTTGAATGACCTAAGTAGGGGCAGGGTAACCCCGCCTACAATTCCCTTAACCATTGCGTAGATGGTACTGCAGTACTAGCCAACAAGTTTCCTCGCGAGACAACATGACGTACCGTTGCACGACGACGGAGAGCATCATCGGGCGCGATCGCGTCTAAAATAATTAAATTCGCCTCTTTTCCCACTTCAATGCCATACTCAGATTGCACATTTAACGTTTTTGCGCCATTGGCGGTTATCATCTCGTAGCAAGCATCGATTTCCGCCGTCCCCGTCATCTGACAAACGTGGATCGCCATAAACGCCACATCCAACATATTTCCCGTTCCCAAACTATACCACGGATCCCGAACGCAATCGTGGCCGAAGCTGACATTGAGTCCCTGCTGCCACAACTCCTTTACTCTCGTGATGCCGCGACGCTTGGGATAGGTATCGGTGCGACCTTGTAGGGTAATATTAATCAAGGGATTGGCAATAAAATTAATGGCACTGCGCTGCAAAAAACCCATGAGTTTGCCCGCATAGGCGTTGTTGTAGGAGGCGAAGGCGGTGGTATGACTAGCGGTGACGCGAGAACCCATTCCCCTACGCGCGGCACAGGCAGCAACCACTTCGAGGAAGCGGGATTGGTCGTCGTCGATTTCGTCGCAGTGAATATCGATGAGTTTATTATACCGCTCGGCCAGCTCAAAGATGCGATGAACCGATTTTACGCCATCTTCGCGGGTGAATTCGTAGTGAGGAATGCCGCCGACGACATCTGCGCCCAATTGTAGCGCCTTTTCGAGTAAGGTTTCGTTATTCGGATGGCTGTAAATACCATCTTGGGGAAAGGCGACGACTTGTAAAGTTATCCAATCCTTGACTTCTGCGCGCACTTCGAGTAAAGCTTGAAGGGCGATAAGTTGGGACTCGCTGACATCGGCGTGACTGCGGACGAAGAGAACGCCTTGAGAGGCTTGTTGTTTGAGGGTTGCGATCGCGCGCCGTTTGACATCCTCTTTGGTTAAATATTGTTTGCGTTCCCCCCAAATTTGAATCCCCTCAAATAGCGTCCCGCTTTGATTCCAACGGGGTTCCCCGGCAGTGAGGGCCGAGTCGAGGTGAATGTGAGACTCGACGAAGGGGGGAGAAACCAGTTGTTGGGCGGCATCCAGTTCCACAGGTGCAGAGGCCTTGAGAGAGGGCGCGATCGCGTCAATTATACCCTCTTGGATGCCAATATCAACCGGTTCGGAAAGTTGCGAGTTCCCTTGCCACACCCGGGCGCGGCGGACGAGTAAACTGTAAGTGCGATGCGACATTGCTAGGTTTTAGGTTTCAGGTTTTAGGTTTTGAGAGTTGGAGGAAATACGAGTTATCAAGAAATCGCCAAGTTTAGCGAGCGGGAAAAAGATAAGCTTCTCGCTCTGTTGAATCTATCCCAACGGAAACTCCGTTCGCGGTACATGAAGAAAAAGAGGTGAGTCATGGACGGAGAATAACACGAAAGGTATCCGTGTATGAAGGTCAGAACGTTCATCATCAACATTATCCTCATCTGCGAAGTTTTATCAAAGTGCAAAGACAAGGAATTCGAGAAAGAAAAGAATACCAAGAAACCTTATATAGCGTTTTTAAACGAGACGTAAACGGAGATGAGAAATCGTCTACTTTTAATAATTCCTCGCTCCTCTCTCAAATTCAGAATTCAGAATTCAGAATTCAGAATTCTGTACGAAAGGAGGATTTTTTTTAAAAGTCCCCCCTTTTCTTTGGGAGTATAATTTAAAAATGAAAACGCCCTGCTTTTTAAGAGGGGGACTTAAGGTTGGAAAGTGTACTTCATCCACTTGAAAAACGCTATACAAGTTTATTCAGTTATTTTAGGAGTCAACCGTGCAAGAAACAATTTTGGTTACTGCCGCGACGAGCGCTGTCGGACGAGAAGTCGTGCGACACCTCGCAGCCAGGGGAGCAAAAGTAAAAGCAGCGGTGCGTTCTGCGGCTCGGGCGAGCGAGTTCCCCCCGGAAGTCGAACGGGTTGAGTTCGATCTCAGCCAACCCGAAACCGTGGAATCGGCTTTCGCTGGGGTGGAGAAGGCCTTTTTGATGACTCCCCTCGCGCCGAATCTCGTGGAATTGGATTTAACTTGTTTGGAAGCAGCCAAAAATGCACAACTTAAACATATTGTCAAGCTTTCGGTCATGGGAGCCGAGAGCGAACCGGAAATACTGCTCGCGCGATCGCATCGAGACTCGGAAAAGGCGATCGCGGACTCGGGCATTCCCTACACCTTCGTGCGTCCCAACTCCTTCCATCAAAATTACATCACCTACGCCAGCGCCACCATTAAAGCTCAAAATTCCTTTTATCTCCCCCTGGGCGAGAGCAAAATAAGTTTTATCGATATCCGCGATGTGGCGGCTGTTGCGGCGGCAATCCTCACCCAAAGCGGCTATGAAAACCAAGCTTATACCCTAACCGGTTCGGTTGCCCTCAATAATACAGAGGTAGCCCAAATCCTTTCTGCGGTATTGGGACGACCGATTACCTACATTGATATCCCAGCAGAAACCGCCCGTCAAGCGATGCAAGGAGCTGGAATGCCAGACCGCCAAATCGAAATGGTATTGGGATTATACGATCGCCAAAAAGCCGGTCATTATTCCACTTTAACTCCAGTCGTCGAGCAAATTGCCGGCAAACAACCCATCTCCTTCGAGCAATTTGCGCGCGACTTTGCCGAAGCATTTCAAGCTTAAGAATTCACCAATTCGGGAGTCAAAAAGCGACGCAGGGCAACTGCAACCCCATCCTCTTCGACTCCCGGCGCAGTCCACTTCGCCATCGCGCGGACGGGTTCGGGGGCATTTCCCATCGCCACTCCTATGCCTGCATAGGCAATCATTTCCGCATCGTTAAAATTATCGCCGATCGCCATCACCTGTTGCGCCTCCAACCCCAATATTTCCTCAGTCAAAAAACGAACCGCCGCCCCTTTACTGACTTCGGGATGGGTTGCTTCAAAATACATCGCCGTCGATTGGGTAAGATAGAGGCGATCGCGCGAGTATTTTTCTTGCAAGGTTTTGCTAATTTGCAGCATCAGGTGAGGATCGCTACCCATTGCTAAAACTTTAGTGAGGGGATAGTCGAGAATGGAGCGCAAATCGCCCACTGCAATGGGTTCGACTCCCGATCTTCGGGCGTACTGCTGGGTTTCGTCAAGGATTTCGCGCACGTAAAGTCTGTCTTGGCTATAAAAATGAACGCTAATGCGCGATCGCAATTCAGCTTGCTCGAAATAGTCTAACAACTCCAAGGCATCTTCCGAAGAAATTTGAAGTTGTTGGTGAATTTTGTCGGTTTTCGGGTCTTGAATCCAAGCCCCATTGTAGGCGATTAAGGGCAGTTGAGAGCCGACCGCTTCGTGGAAACGCAGAGCAGAACGATACATTCTCCCCGTCGCAATGGCTACGGCAATACCGCGATCGCGAACTGCTTGCAAGGCTTCGATAACCGGTTGACGGACTTCGTTCGAGACTCCTGCGATGGTACCATCAACATCTAACACTAACAAACGAATGTTATTGGTCATTAGTTCTTTGTCATTTGTCCTTGGTCATTTGTCATTTGTCCCTGGTCATGAGTCATTTGTCGCGGAACAACTGTTGACTGTTGACTGTTTACTGGTAACCGATTACCGATTACCCCTTCGAGTAAACATAATTAGTAAATGCGCCCTCGTTGAGTTGATTCCAAGCGTAAACGCGATCGCGGAACGGTTTCCATTGGTCGTACACCGCCTTAAAATCGGCATCCTTCGCCGCAAACTCCTCGTACAACGCAAAGGACGCTTCCTCTGCCGCCGCCAAAATTTCCTCGCTATAAGCCCGTACCTGCGTACCGCTGTCAAGGAGACGTTGCAAAACTTCATTATTGCGAGATTCGTAGCGCGCCAGCATCGTCGCATTGGCTTCGTAAGCCGCTGTTTTAATGGCTTCTTGATATTGAGGGGGCAATTTATTCCACTCATTCAAATTAAACTGCGCCTCCAACGTCGCCCCTGGTTCCCACCACCCCGGATAGTAATAAAACTGCGCCACTTTATTGAGTCCCAACTTCTCATCATCGTAGGGACCGACCCATTCCGCTGCATCAATTGCGCCAGTTTGCAACGCCTGAAAAATTTCTCCCCCAGCAATGGCTTGTACCGTAATGCCCAATTTTGCCATCACCTGACCTCCCAAACCCGGAATGCGCATCTTCAAACCTTGGAGGTCATCGAGTGTGGAAACTTCCTTGCGAAACCAGCCGCCCATTTGCGTCCCCGTATTGCCCGCGGGAAACTGAATCGTATTAAACTTGCTAGCATAAATTTCTTGTAACTTCTCCAAGCCACCGCCTTCGTACAGCCAGGTATTTTGTTGTTGTGCGGTGAGACCGAAGGGGACCGTTGTGCCAAAGGCGAGGGCGGGACTGCGGCCGATGTAGTAATAGGAGGCAGTGTGACCGCAAGGAACAGCCCCTTGGGAGACCACATTTAACACCTCCAAAGCCGGGGCAATTTCTCCAGCCGGACGGGGTTCGATTTTAAATTTACCGCCAGTGAGGGCTGCGACGCGATCGGCCAACACTTGCGCGCCGCCAAAAATAGTATCGAGGGCGAGAGGCCAACTGGTCGCCATTTGCCACGTAATGTTAGGCAAATCCGAACTGCCCGAAGCGTTAGAAGAAGGGCTTTGTCCCGGCTGACACCCGCCCGCCAAAGCAACTCCAGTTGTAGCGATCGCGCCTTGGGATAAAACTTTGACAGCCGTTCGACGTTTCATAACTTAACAATAACATCCCTAGCGTCCCACAAGATTCCCCTAGAATATCACAGTTCCTACGAGGGTTCGTAGTAGGGACTTTAGTCCCTGCCGTTCGTAGTAGGGACTTTAGTCCCTGCCGTTCGTAGTAGGGACTTTAGTCCCTGCAACATTGAAGGTAAAATAGAGTCCGATTACTCGTTGATTGCATCATGACCGGTTCCAGGAAATTCCCCGCAATGCGATCGCTCCTTGCCTTCTCCCGCGCGATCGATCGTTTCACCGAAAAATTAGGAGGACTCGCCAACGGGCTATTTTTATTAATGTTGGGCATTGGATTTTATAACGTGGTCGCCCGCTATATCGGCCGTTTTGTCGGCAAGCAACTTTCATCCAATGTCTTAATTGAATTGCAATGGTATTTATTTTCAATTTTATTCATATTGGGATTCTCTTACATTTTAAAACACGGCGAAAATGTTAGAGTAGACTTTTTATATGAAAAACTAACCGAAAAACAACAAGCGCTCATCGACTTGCTCGGAACCCTCTTATTCTTAATTCCCTTTTGTTTAATTGGACTTTGGGTAACTTTCAATCCCGTTTTACAATCGTGGGGACGTTTGCCAGATGGCAGTTGGGGAACTTGGGAAGTGTCCCCCGATGCCGACGGTTTGCCTCGCGCGCCCATTAAAACAATGATTCCCCTGGGTTTATTCTTTTTACTCCTACAAGCCCTTTCCCAGGCTATTAAATATTTAGCCGTTTTGCTCGATTATCCCCAAGTTGCTGACCAAATTGCTTTAGAAACCTCAGAAGACGTTCGCATTGAATAGGAAAAATCATGGGTTTTGAATGGCTAGCTATTTTAATGTTTGTGGGTTTCTTCTTTATTTTAATTAGCGGCTATCCCGTCGCTTTTGCCTTTGCGGGAACCTCCTTAATCTTTGGACTTATTGGTTTAAGCGTTGGAGCCTTCGATCTCAACCGACTCCTTTTGCTGCCGAATATTTGGTTCGGCACCATGTCAGATTTTACCCTCCTCGCTATTCCCTATTTCGTCTTTTTAGGAGCCGTTTTAGAAAAATCCGGTTTAGCCGAAGAACTCTTAGAAACCATCGGCATCGTGTTAGGAAAACTGCGGGGCGGACTCGCCGTAGCTGTTGTCTTAGTGGGAACGCTGCTCGCCGCGACAACAGGAGTCGTTGCTGCTACCGTTATTGTCATGGGCATGATTTCTTTGCCCGTAATGTTGCGCTACGGCTACGACAAACGCTTAGCCACGGGTGCAATTATCGCATCGGGTACATTAGCTCAACTCATTCCCCCAAGTTTGGTTTTAGTCATTCTCAGCGCTCAAATTGGCGTTTCAGTCGGAGACTTATTTTTAGGAGCTTTAATTCCCGGTTTAATGCTATCTGGGTCTTATTTAGGATACATTTTAATTCTGGCTTTTATTAAACCCGATCGCGTCCCGCCGTTACCCCCCGATCTTGCCATACCCAAGGGATTTGCTTTAGTCAAACGAGTCCTCAAAGCCGTTTTTCCGCCATTGTTTTTAATCTTTGCAGTATTAGGCAGTATTTTCTTTGGCATTGCCACGCCCACCGAAGCAGGGGCAGTTGGAGCAGTAGGAGCGTGTTTTTTAGCCGCGCTTAACAGGCGCTTTTCAGCTCAATTGATTCGAGACGCAGCTCGCTCCACTGCTATTATTACGGCGTTGGTGCTGATGATTCTATTTTGTTCTTCTCTCTTTAGTTTAGTTTTCGATGCGCTGGGAGGGAAGACCTTGATGACTAATCTTTTAACGGGGTTGCCCGGTGGTTATGTCGGTTTTTTGGTAGCAAGCAACGTAGCAATTTTCATTTTAGGGGCATTTCTCGAATTTATTGAAATTTGTTTTATTGCCATTCCTTTGTTCGTTCCGGCAGCACAAGCATTGGGTCTAGATTTAGTGTGGTTCGGCGTTGTGATGGCGATTAATTTACAAATTGCGTTTATCTCCCCGCCGGTAGGATTTTCGTTATTCTATCTTCAGAGCGTTGCACCCGAAGAAGTCACGACGTTAGATATCCATAAAAGTGCATTTCCGTTTATGGCATTACAACTGATCGTTCTCATTATTGTTATCGCCTTTCCTCAAACCGTGCGCTGGTTAATCGATGTTTCTATTGCAACAGGCGTATCTTGAAAATACAGAATGGAAGAATACGGAATAGAAGGATTTAAAAGGCATAGGTCGGTTATAAGCTGTTCGGGTTTTAAACTGTGATGCTAAATTCTCCAGAAGGCAGCTATGCAGCGATCGACAGATGTCTAAGTTGTGTACCGCCAACGAATACTTCAACATTCTTCCGAAGCTATTACTTTTAATAACTCCTCAATACCTCTTCTATTCTCCCATTCTCCCATTCTCCTATTCTCCCATTCTTCTATTATTAAAATGTTCCCCGATACTACACTCTCCGTCGCCGGTTTAACGGCTTATATTCAAGAATTACTCGTAGAAGACAAACAACTGCAACAAATTTGGGTGGTTGGCGAAATCAAGAGTGCAAATCAGCATTCCAGCGGCATCTTTTTTAGTTTATGCGATCGCGACGGAACTGCTTCCATTCGCTGCATCGTCTGGCGCAACCTCCTCCCAAAATTAGTCCAACTTCCCCAACGAGGCGAACAAGTCGTCGTCTTAGGCAGCATTCGCCTCTATCCCCAACGGGGCGAATATCAACTCAACTGCTTTCAAGTGTTGCCCGCCGGAGAAGGACTCCAAGCCTTGCGCCAGCAGCAATTGCGATCGCGTCTCCAAGCCGAGGGACTCTTCGATCGCGCCCTCAAGCGTCCCATCCCCTCTCATCCCACCATTCTCGCCGTCGTCACCTCCCCCAACGCCGCCGCCTGGGGCGATATTCAACGCACCATCAAACAGCGCGATCCCGGCATCCTCCTGCTGTTGTCCCCCGCCACTGTTCAGGGAAACGCCGCCCCCGAGTCCATTGTCGCCGCCATCGGACGAGTTGAACGAGACGGACGCGCCCAAGCTATTATTCTCGCGCGCGGCGGCGGTGCGACGGAAGATTTAGAATGTTTCAACGACGAACGGGTGGTGCGCGCGATCGCCGATTGTCCGATCCCCATTATCGCCGGCATCGGCCACCAACGCGACGAATCCCTTGCCGATCTTGCCGCCGATGTCAGCGCCCACACCCCCACTGCTGCCGCCGAACTCGCCGTCCCCGACTATCGCCAACTCCAACGCAACCAAGATTTACGTAAAATTACGCTTGTGCGCGCCTATAATCGGTGCATACAGCAGGAAAGCGATCGCCTCCAACGGCTGGAAACCCGACTGAGGCAAATTCCGATGCGATCGCGCCAACTGCAACAAGCGCGCGATCGCGTCCAATTTCTCCAACAAAAACTCGCCGCCCTCGATCCCCAAGCCGTCCTCGCGCGAGGATATGCCGCCGTTCGTCAGGGCAATGGGAAACTCGTGCGCGATCGGGGGCAGTTGGCAATTGGCGAAGAATTAAACGTACAATTGGCTCGAGGTGAAATTCGCGTTAAAGTGGTCGAAATTGTGACAGAAGCTGGAGAAGATGAATTTTAGTCGCGATCGCCATAATTCCTACAATCCAGCCAACAAACGAGAGTGAAGATTGTGTCTATTGGATATTAGTCAAAGCGATGAGTGTAAGAATAAGATCGATAAATTCTTACTTTTTTGTTTTAGTACCTGTATCAGTATGAGTTACAATTAAAGGTAGTCAAATTCTGTATTGTATGAGTGAAGCTGTCTACATCGAGACCAGTCTCTTAGGCTACCTGACTGCTCGGCCGAGTAGAAACCTTGTCTTGGCTGCAAATGTTGCCGTGACGCGAGAGTGGTGGGATATACGCCGGAGTGAATTTGACCTTTACACATCCCAGGCTGTCCTAAAAGAAGTAGCAAAAGGAGACGCTGAAATAGCAGCTCAGCGACTAGAAATTCTTCAAGACTTACCGCTATTGGAACTGAGCGAACCCGTGTTGGATTTAGCAGAGCAGTTCTTAGCGCGTAGTAGCCTTCCTTCAAAAGCTAATATTGATGCTATTCACATTGCAGCCGCAACAATTCACGGTATTGATTATCTATTAACATGGAATTGTAAGCACATTGCTAATGCTCAAATTCAGGGCAAGTTAGCAAAAATAAGCTTGGATTTCGGATGCGAATTGCCCATTCTTTGTACGCCCTATGAACTTCTTGGAGGTTAGTGATGTTTCAAGATGAGATTGTAGAAGAGATTCACAGAATTCGCGAAGAGTATTCTCGGTCATTTAATCATGACTTGAAAGCTCTCTTCGCTGATTTACAGAAGCAGCAGGCAGCAAGCGGCAGAAAGGTCGTGAGCTTGTCGCTAAAGACCCACCAAGTAAAACGCTGGAGCAAACTTGGTAGCGATCGCTCTCAAAATTGGAAATAAATTGCACTTTCGAGGCAAGGAACGCGACTTATGAAAGTTATTGCCATTTCGCAACGCTCGAAGCTACTCAACGAGCTGTTGCAGCAAGCGCGCGAGTATAATTTAATCTTACAATCGGCTGATGGCGAACAGTTTGTACTCGCCAAAATAGCAGATGAACCAGCAGTAAGAATTGGCAAGGAGGAGGATGAAGTTCGAGCATTCGATGTGGGCGAGAGTGATGATTTTGAGGAAGAAATTCGCCTCACTCGTCAGAATACAGCACTGATGAACTTTTTGGACGAACGAGCGACAGATGTCAAACCCGGAAGTGGGACATCGTTGGAAAAAGTTCGGCAACGTCTTGAAGGATAGCATAAATGTTTCGAGATGAGATTGTAGTTGTAGGTGTCGCGCTCTCGAACGACCTTGTTTTAATTACTCATAATCAACGGCATTTTAATCGAATCGGCGGACTGGAGTGGCAAGATTGGAGTCAAGAAAGTGCTGGATGAAACCTCCGCGTATCCGCGAAACATTTGTAGTCTAAGCATTTTTAATTTTTAATTACGTCGTGAACAGTACAGCCCAAAATCCTCCCAATTGGAACTACGAAGCCGCTGTCGCCGAAATCGAAGCCACCATCGAACAGTTAGAATCGGGAGAACTGCCCCTCGAAGAGGTTTTCGCGCAATTCGAGGTCGCCGCCCTTCGCCTCAAACAATGCGATCGCTTCCTCGCCCGAGGCAGCGATCGCATCGAACTCGCCATCGAAACTCTCAATGAAGATGACTTCGAGGAAGATGGGGAATAAGGCATTGAGGATAGTATTGTAGGTTGGGAGCATTGCCAAGAGCGATACTTCGTAAATGCTTTCTTGCAAATTACCCTGTTCGCCCATAAATTGTGACGTTCAGCCGATTTGAGAGAAAAAATTAAACTTAGATTTTAATCAGATGGAGGGATGCACGTGACAGTCTATTCTGAGGACAGCCTGAAAGACGAAAAGGGATTAACCCCAGACCAGTATCGACAGAAGATGCAGCGCCGCAAGGAAGTTCAAGAGCAACGCTTGCAGGAGCGATCGCTCTCGAAGGGGTTGACGATCGTCCATACGGGAAACGGGAAGGGCAAAACGACAGCCGCGCTAGGAATGGTGTTGCGTTCCTTGGGGCATGGCTATCGGGTGGCGATCGTTCAATTTATCAAAGGGGCGTGGGAACCTTCTGAGAAAGCGGTTTTTGGTCGCTGGCCCCAACAATTGGTTTTTCGGGCGATGGGAGAGGGGTTTACTTGGGAAACCCAAGACCGCGATCGCGATATTGTCAAGGCGAAGGAGGCGTGGGACGCGGCGTTGGACTATATTCGCGATGCCGAGTACCAACTAGTTCTTCTCGATGAGGTGAATATTGCCCTTAAACTGGGTTATCTCGATACTGACACCGTTCTCGCCGGTCTCGCCGAAAAGCCGGAAGAATCTCATGTTATTTTAACAGGCAGGGGCGCGCCTCAAGCGTTAATCGACCGGGCAGACCTTGTAACGGAAATGACGATGGTGAAGCATCCTTTTCGCGAGCAAGGCATCAAGGCGCAACCGGGGATTGAATATTGACGAGTGGTGGGTTCGGATTCTGAAGTCGGGACGTTTCGCCGAAACGCCCGTACAAGCAGTCGAGGTTATGGGTTACGACTCTGGCAAACCTCAAGCATCCGCAAATCGTTACGACTCGGCGTATCGAGGCGGTGGTAGCCTTCCAGTCCCACGGGGGCTGAGGCGTTAGTCCCGGCGACAGACTCTTGAGTGGCCAGCGCGATCGCGTAGGGAGATGCCTCCTCTTCGTAAGGGCCAACAACGGATAAACTTAGGTTTTGCGGAGTGACGTTCCCTGTAACGCAGGAAAATTCCGAACTGGGCATATAAAAAGCCCCCTGGAGGCTGCCGCTTTTAACTTCAAACACGAGATACTCGGCTCCCAAAGTTTCGGCAGTAGGGGACTGACCGTATAAATAAATTCCGTCCTTCAAACTCGGTTCGGTAGCCATCGCAGGAGTTGCGTTGGCGACTGCGACTCCCGCAATGGTTAATATCCCTAGAACGATTTTCGGTGAGGGATTTGGAATTTGAACTTGACAAAAGTCGCTAATTGTTTTAAAAAGCTTATTAAACATTTCCTCGTCCCGATTAAATTTAAGCTGGATTTATCGTTTTAGTTATTGCCCTCAATAGCAACGTATTGCGTTTCTTCTATCTAGACTTCCCCCAAGTGAGAGAATTTATACCTAGTCAGTAACCTATCTTGGGGAAGACTGCGGGCAGCTCGACACATCTTTCCTCTCACTCTAGCGAAACTGATGGTCGCTCTAACTGCGGAGAGTGACAGTTTTTCGAGCGGTTCAGTGCCTCGGCAAGCTGTCACCCTGGAACTACACGGTCGTTCGCCGCGATTCCGCAACTTCTCCACTAAGCGTAAAGTTTTATTAAAGTTGGTTGAGGCAGATGTGAGGAGGCAGGCGATCGCCAACTTTCGCTTAACCCACCCAACTCATGATGAAAGGAATTATACTCGCTGGCGGTCAAGGATCGCGCCTCGCACCGCTGACTGAAGTAACCAACAAACATCTTCTTCCTGTTGGTAAAGAACCGATGATTTGGCACTCTGTCAAACAGTTAGTGGGTTCGGAAATCCGCGATATTTTAGTAATTACTTCTACCAGTCATATGGGGGATGTCGTCAATTCTTTAGGGTCGGGACGGCGTTTTGGCTGCGAATTCACCTATCGCGTTCAGGAGGAACCCCAAGGAATTGCCGATGCGCTGAGGTTAGGAGAAACCTTTGCCGGGAAAGACAAAATTGTTGTTCTATTAGCCGATAATATTTTTGAATATTCAATTCGCTCTCATGTCAAAACATTTTTACAACAAGAAAGGGGCTGTCGGGTGTTATTGAAAGAAGTCGGCGATCCCGAACGGTTTGCAGTCGCAGCCTTAGACGAAAAACGAATCCTCGAAATTGAAGAAAAGCCAGCCAACCCCAAAACAAATTATGCAGTTGTGGGTTGTTATATGTATGACGAACAAGTTTTTGATTTAATTCGTAAAATTCAACCTTCACCTCGCGGAGAATTTGAAATCACCAGCGTTAACGATTTGTATCGCCAGCAACATTGTTTAGAATTCAGTTTTGTGCAGGGACGGTGGGCTGATGCTGGAACGTTTGAGTCTTTGGAGGAAGCGAATCGTATTTTACTGGAAACAAATAATAGAATTATAGCATCATAGCAGGTTCAGTATAATCTATTTTTTGAGGATTTTAGCTAGATAATATCCTTCAGAGTGAATAATGCCCAGATATAACCAATCTGTTTCCAGGTATCGCACTTAACAGACAAGCGATTTTTATTTGAACTGGACAAGAATAAGTAGGCAAACTGCTTAGGCGATTTAAACAGTTTTTTGAGTTTAATCATGCCCAAATGAATGCGCTTCTGCATTGGCAAAGATTCTCGTTCGATCGCAATTAAAGCATCAGAAACGCCCTGCCAGTAGTGTCTTTTAACAAACCAGTGTTTGGTCAGTCGCGATGCTTGAACGTGATGTGCAATTACAATTTCCGGGTCGTAATAGATAGAATAGCCTTGTTGCTTCATACGATCGAGTAAAAACAGTTCCTCATTAGATAGTAGGTTGTGACCTTTTCTGCCTAACTTGACATTGAATCCACCAAGGACTTCCAACAGCGATCTGGGGACGGCCATATTCCCGCCGCTAATATAGCGCTCGTCCTTCAAAATCATAGGAGCATTAGACCAGTTAATTAGCCCTAAATAGGGAAAAAACTGAGGAGGTAACCAATCCGGTTTTTCAACTTCCCAAAGCAGTTCGATTTTACCTCCAACACATCCGGGTTGAGGGGTAACAGTTTTAAAAGCTTTCAGAATTTTTTCGAGCCAAAACGAATCTGCGATCGCGTCATCGTCCAAATAGGCAATATATTCTCCTTTTGCCTTTTGCCAACCTGTATTTCGAGCCTGAGAAAGCCCTAAAATCGGCTCATAAATATAGCGTAGATTCGAGACTCCGGCAAATTCTTCCGTAGCAACCTGCTTCGTGTTATCTGTTGAATGGTTATCAACGACCGCAATTTCATAGAGATCGGAATTTAGCGTTTGCTCAGCAAGACTTTGAAGCGATTTTCGCAAATAGTCAGCGCGGTTATAAGTACAAATGATAGCAGAAATTTGGATGCTCATTTGTTGTTGTTTTTTGATTTTCCACCAATTCCCATTGCTAAGATAAGCCAATCAAGACAAGCACTTCTGGAAAAAACTCACACCCGAACAGGGAACTTTGACTTGTTCTCCTAATAGCTCTGCTATGGTGGGTACGACATCAAAGGAGGAATGTAACCCTTGGAACCCCGGTTGAAGATGGGGGCTTGCAACAAACGCCATTCCATAGGGTCCAGTATGACCGCCCGTCCTGCGAAAAGGAATCGGCCCGATCGCGCCATATTTGGGATGGACAAAGGCATTAGAAATCCCACTCCAAACAATTGTCATATCCGCATCGCTAGAATCGAGACGGAGAGGATCTTGAATATTGGGTCGTTCGACTTCAGCAACCACAGGTTCTCCGGTGCGAGCGTCCCGACACTCCCGAACGATTTGCTCGATCCGCAAACAGGTTTCTTCGTACTCTGAAAGGGGGACGATGCCGTGGCGTTCGCGTCCGATTAAATTGATCCGAACCTTCCCATCATAAAACGAGGGGAAGCCAAATGCAGGCATCTGAGGCCAATAGGACTGATAGGCTATGGATGGATGCCATTTTAAAAATAGATGAAATGCTGCGGTTGGGGGTTTGGGGTCGCCATTAGACCCCTTGGAGGATTCCTGCTCCAAAGGACGCTTCTGCTGACCAACTTTGCGAATTTTATCGACGATCTGCTGAAGTTGCGGCGGCATCTTATCTCGTTTCAACTGACGCATTGTATCGACGAAGGAACGAGATCGTTTGGCATTCGTAACTCCTCTTGAAGACCAATCCGCTCCAGAAACGTGCCAGTTTTGAGTTGCTGTTAATTGGGGGACTTGTTCGGGAGCATCCGACCAAGATTCGGGAACTTTCAGAAGCGATCGCTCGAAGGTCTGCCGATAGAGCAGTTCGGGCAACAAAACCATACTTTGAATATCGGACTGATTGGAGCCCATTCCTCCCATTGCAAACGCAACAATATCCGCATCTCCAGCCGCCTCTATTAATTCTGCAACCATGCGATCGACGGCTCGATGGATTTTCAATAGCGCCTCTGCCGCGGCCGGAGCGGATGGATGCTGATGCAGGGGATGTTGGGGATCGATTCCGTGCCAAAGCCCTTCAATTGCTGAGTGAAGTTCGCCCGTAACCACAAAGAACACCTCCCAATTCGGAAATTTTTCTTTTAACAACCATTTCGCCGCCCGTCCGCGAACCTCTACTGCTTCGACCAAAGCATCGCCCATCTGCTGACACCGTTTCGCCGAATGACAGGGGCAGGCATAAATCCATTGCTTGGAGGGATAACTGCCAAAGTTTTCTTCGAGTTCTTGCTTGAGGCTGGGAGGCTGCGCCTCTAGAGCGGTACCCGGATCGTGCGCTCCCCAACCCACAATTCCCGACACTTTAGCGGTTTTTTTTAAATCGAAATACGGCGGATCGAAGACGACTGTTTGTCGATTTAATGATTCAAAGAAAGGTGTGAAACGCGCTCCTTCTTGCCACACTTCATAGGTTTCCCGATTGAATTCTACCGCCGACCATCGTTGACCGTCTTCCGGCGAAAGTCCCGACGCAACGTGTTCCCAGGCTAATCCCGTGCGCTGAGCTGGGCCGTGTTCGAGTTGGAAGGTTGCACTCCGCTTTCTAAGGGCATCCAAGGCGGGAAGTTCTCCAGCGTCCATGAGTTTTTCGGCGTAAGAAATTTCCAATCCATCGAGACCAATGACCAATAAACGGCGTTGAGTAGTCATGTTTTTATATTTGTTGCAAATTTCACCCCAAATTTAACATGGGAAATTGGGACTGTCATACGAAGATGAGCAGGGGGAGCAGGGGAAGCAGGGGAGGCA
>JAXHVQ010000011.1:0-66692 GCA_034189065.1 Cyanobacteriota bacterium | reverse complement strand
TAATTCCAATAGTTCCTTTTCTTCGCTGTCGCTCAGACGGATTTTTAGTTGTGCTGGCATAAAACAACTCCCTTTTCTAACTAATTTATTATTATACACTTATTTATGCCCACCTACTTAAGAGACGATTGATAAAGTAAAGATTAACAGCTCACGTAGGGTGGGTTAGGCGGCAATTGAAGGTCGATTTCCTCAGCTCGAATTAACAGTCCGCCGTAACCCACCAAAGTCAAGACTGCCGAAGGAGCTAGATGGCTGAAGAGATTCCCCAATATCATCCCCAGTTTGAAAATGAGGTCAAAGGTGTCGTTGTTGGTGAAAGAAACATCGTCATCAACAACTACAACAGTTATGAAGTCAAACCGGTTGAGTCTGCGGATACTGAGAATGCAGAACTCCCTTGTCCCTATCGCGGTTTATTTCACTTCGGTCCCAACGATGCCGAGTTTTTCTTTGGGCGCAACCTCGTTATCGAAGAACTCTACAGCGCCACAAAAACTCGCGATTTTATCCCCGTATTGGGAGCATCGGGAAGCGGAAAATCTTCGGTTGTTTTAGCCGGACTCGTGCCGAAGTTACAGAAAGAAGGTCATTGGCAATTTACCCATTTTCGTCCCGGTTCGGACCCGTTTCATGCCTTATCTTTGGCGTTGGTTCCGCTGTATGCGGCGAACTTGAATGAGACGGATCGCATCGCCCAAGCGCGTCAGTTGGCGAACTATTTGCAGAATGGCGAGATTCCCTTCGCCGATGTTTTTATTCAAATTCAACACCATTATCCCCAGGAGCGCATACTGCTAATTGCCGATCAATTTGAGGAACTTTACACCCTCTGTTCGGACATCGAAATTCGTCGCAAGTTTCTCGATACATTAATTTCCAAGTTTCCTGCTTATGAGGACATTGGGGAAGTTGAAGGGGCATTAGCTCGTCACGCGGATGAGAAATATGGCAACTTGAGCGAGGAAGAAAAGGAAAAAGTTCGACGTATTTTTATTCAATTGGTGCGTCCGGGGGAAGGGACAGAAGATACCCGACGCACTGCCCTCAAAGGGGAATTGGGGCAGGAAAGTTGGTCTTTGGTTCAAAAATTAGCGGATGTTCGGTTGGTGGTGACCAGTCGCAATGCAAACCAGCAGGAAACGGTGGAAGTGGTTCACGAAGCGTTGATTCGCAATTGGGGAGAATTGCGAGATTGGATGGAAACAGACCGGGTTTTTCGAGGTTGGTAAGAGAGACTGCGATCGGCAAATGAATATTCAAACTCCAGAAAGAAGAGCCTGGAAATCAATGTCAGGCTGTAGGGACGTTAAATTTAACGTCCCTACTATGTTAAAACGGGTTAAGAAAATGGATGAAGGATACGATCGCGTTTCAAAAGTCTGGATTTAGACTCCGCGATCGCCGAACTCGACCGCGGTCTTGACAATTAGCGCGATCGCAGCCCTCTTAAATAGAATGAGTATAAGAGTGAAAAAATAGGTTTCCGAGAATCTGAGAAAAACCTCAATATAAATAAGCCGGGTTGAAACATCAAACCCAGCCTAAAGCACAATTTTATGATTCGAGCAAGCAACCTACCAAAGTCCGGGAACTGGTGCTGCTGGCGCAACAGCAGGAGCAGGAGCGGAAGGTTGAACTCGAGATGCGGGTCGAGATGCCGGAGTAAAGTCCGGTGTCGGTC
This sequence comes from Cyanobacteriota bacterium, assembly GCA_034189065.1. Taxonomy (GTDB): domain Bacteria; phylum Cyanobacteriota; class Cyanobacteriia; order Cyanobacteriales; family Spirulinaceae; genus FACHB-1406. The sequence goes on along the minus strand of JAXHVQ010000011.1, from coordinate 65,008 downwards.
GGCGCTGAGCGAGAGACTCATCGAGTTCCGCCCACAAAGAGCGCGTCCGTGCCTGGAACTCTTCGGCTGTGTCGGTGTCGAACTCGCGTCCGTAATTCAGAGGATTCTCACACAGGGGATTGTTACTATTCTTACAGACAAAAGACCCTGGCTTGCGCTCCTCATCCGTTACGCCATAGGACGGAACGAGCATATCGTCGTCGGGTTCGGGAACTTCAAAACCGCATTCTGGCGTTGAGTTATTCGAGCAGAGGAACGACTTAACATCGCTCAGCTCGACCACCCGATAGTCGGGGATATAAGTATCGGTTTTGGGGGGTTTGTAGTCGTTAATGATTTCCTGCTCCATCGGAGTCAGGGCAATCTCGATGCTGGTTTGAGCTAGAGCTGGAGCTGTTAGCGCCAACCCGACTCCGGCAGCTCCAGCAAAGCTCGCAATTTTTTTGATGGAATATGATTGAAACTGAACGGGCATAACAGTAACGTTTTTGGCGTGTACGGGGATGACTCTTGAAGTCTTAATGTTGACCTATCTTGTCATATCCGTCCCAATCGGTCAAGAGTCGAAAGGGATAGGATTGAATTGCGATCGCCATTGAGGAAAGGTCGGCTGCCTAAGACGCATCTACAGAGGATCCTGCCCATTTGCGTTTCCCCAATTTCCCGTTATTCTCGCCGGTCTCAAATTCCTAGACAAGATCCACAGATCTAGGGATTGCACTGCTTCTGATATAAGATGAGAGATTAGAACATAAAAGTTAACTTAATGGAGAGAGAGCGGTTCTCGCCCTAGCGACACCAGCAGTGCTTTAGGAGAATTAAAAACATGATGAAAAAAATGGTTCGGATTGTTGCGGTATTCGCGGTAATTGCGAGTTTTTGGGGCTTTTGGGGGCAGCAAAGCGCCCGAGCTTTAGCAGGAGGGCTAACTACGACTTGGCGCGAGCCTGTATCGGTTCTGGCGGTGACGTATCGTAACCCAGCCGATGCCAAACTTGGTACTGAGTTCGGAGAGAAAATCGACCTCAATAACAGCCATATTCGCGACTTCCGCGAGTTGCGGGGGTTTTATCCAAACTTGGCGGCTAAAATCATTCAAAACGCTCCCTACGAGCAAGTTGAAGATGTTTTGGAGATTGCTGGGTTAAGCGAAGGCCAGCAAAAACGCTTGCAGGCGAACATGGAGCGGTTTACGGTGACAGCGGTCGAACCGGTATATAACGAAGGTGACGATCGCTATAATCCGGGAGTTTACTAAAAATACCAATCGCCCAATCGATTTAGCGAACAGCTCAACCCACCCCAATTTATGGAGTGGGTTGTTTGTTATGCAGCCTTGAAAGTTAGAAAACTCACAAAATACGAAAAATGAAGGGATAGCGATAGGCTTCGTCAGGATTACTGGAGGATTTGAGAATTGCTAACACGGGCGTAATCCAATGGAAAAGGAAGAAGAAGGGCGTAAGCACCCAAGCAATGGGGATTCCAATGATGGATACCCATAAAATTCCGAGAATGGCTTGGTACAGCCAAATATTGAAGTGAAAGTTGAGAACTTCCTTTGCATTGGCTTTAACAACTGGATCGTCGGAAATTAAGAAAATACCGAAAGGAACGCCAATGAAGACCCAAAGTGCGGCGAAAAAGACAGAGGCGTGAGATAGGATAGAAAGAAGCTTGCGTTTATCTTTATCGCGAACAGTTTCCATAACAATTGTAGGTCAACTCGATACTTTGACAGTAACATTGAATCTGGGCTGGGCGCTATGGAATTGAAGGACGGATTTCACCACCCGCCAAGAGCGCGATCTGCTATAGTAGAACTCTACTTTTTTACCGCGATCGCGTCGGTCGCTTACCAGAGACGATGGATCCTCTCGAGCAACTTCTCATTGAAGCCGAGCGAGACCTGTTATCTGCCCCGGTTTTTTACGCTCGCTGTCAAGCGATGCGCTACCAACGAGGAAGGCAACGGCTGTATTTCTACGAACCTCCCGCATCTTGGCTCGTTGGGCAAAAGGAAATTGGCGTTCGAGAGTGGCAGCAGTTTTTTGATAGGTTGGCCCTCGAGCTGAGACAGCCGCTCTCAACGCAAGCGCGATTGCGTTCTTTTACCCTGGGCAAAGCTGAGAATCCGCTTTCGGTTAACGTGGAAATTGTGGGCGAAGGAATGGTGGGTCGAGTGGCGCGCGTCCAAATTGGCAAGGAAATCGTGGTTGCGTTTAAGGCGTTTTTCGATCCAGCATTTGTGTGGCAGCATGGGGCTTGGGCGGAAATCCCCATCGGCATCTGGCTTAAGGCTCATGGCGTTGTTCGCGACTTGCCGGAGTTTTTCTTCGCGGGGGAAGATTGGGCGGTGTGGGAATGGATTTCCCCGCAAACGCAACCGCGCGATCGCGCCGGAATCCCCTACGAGCAATGCGCTCAGCAGTACGGTTTAACTCGACTGAACCCTTGCAATCGCCAAAATTATAATCCCCACAATTTGCGCCTCGATCCTGGAGGGATTCAAAAGGACTATTGGGGGAGACGATGGCGCGATGGCCTGTTCAGTTGTTTATTTTACTGGCGAAAAGCGCGGCGAGAAGGGTTAAAGTCCCTCGTCAGTTTGCTCCAACCCGCCCGCCTCAGCTCGAGTTTTGGGCAGTTTTTGGGGGTGTGGAGATGGCGATCGCGTCCGGTCAAATCTTCACTCCCTTCCCCAAAAGCGAAGATTCAAAATCCTTAAGGCAAGAAGCGATCGAGAGCTGCCTTTAACTCTTGAATCTCAACATCGATATCTCCCCCTTCTTTTGCCGCCCGAGCGATGCACTCGCTCAAATGTTCGTCTAAGATCAGGCGAGCGACGCGATCGAGAGCGCCGCGCACCGCAGCAATTTGGAGCAGTACCTTCGGGCAAGGTTGTCCCTGAGCGATCATTGTCTTGATCCCGCGAACGTGGCCTTCCACCCGAGACAGGCGATTGACCAGTTGTCGCGTCTGCTCCTCGCTGTGGACGTGCGGGGCAGCTTCGCTTCGAGCGTCGTGGTGGTGAGTCGATTGAATTGTCGATTGAATCGAAGAATCTTCTACCATGATTTGTCCATTTAGTCAAGTCTTTGACAAGCGCTAACGTTATCCGATTGAATTGCACCCGACGAAGAACAACCGCCCGTGTCGCGTTCAAACTTAATTGTGTTTTGTCGCAAAAATACGAAAACCATTGCCACTCCAGCGAGCGAAGGGGGTCAAAATTTTCGCATCTAGCTCTTTTGCCCCCTTTTGACTTCCCGTTTACTCTTCCTCTCCGTATTCCTCGCTATCCTCCTTCTTGTCCGAGCTAAATACGTCGCCAAAATTATTCCCGCTGCTCTCGTCCGGGTGATAGGTGCGCGCGGTTTTGTCGTCTAGAACCATATTGTCATCGACTCCAGAAAAACCCAGGTCTCCTGAAGGTCGCTGCGTATAATCTCGGCCGCCCGCCGAATCTAAGTTCGTTTTGGCTAGCTCCTCATCGGTACCAAACAGAACGCCGCCCCCTTCCGGGAAACCGCCTTTGCCGAAGCGATCGGAGTTGGAGAAATTGTTATAGGAATCGCCGCGAGCGGAGTAGTCATTGCTCTCGCCGTTAGCGGGTACTCCGGGTTCGTCGTGGGTATTAAACCCCGTCCCTGCCGGAATCAAGCGACCGATAATCACATTTTCCTTCAAACCGCGCAACCAATCGGATTTGCCCTCAATTGCAGCTTCGGTTAGAACGCGAGTCGTTTCTTGGAAACTTGCCGCACTAATAAAGCTATCGGTATTTAAAGAGGCTTTGGTAATTCCCAAAAGCACGGGCGTATAGCGGGCAGGCGCGCCGCCGGTAATTCCCATTGCCTCGTTAACGTCCTCCACTTGACGCAATTCGACCAATTCCCCGGGCAACATCGTTGTATCGCCGCCGTCGTCAATTCTCACCTTAGAGGTCATTTGACGCACGATCACTTCAATATGCTTGTCGGAAATGTCAATCCCTTGGGATTGATATACCGATTGAACGCCTTCAACTAGGAATCGTTGCGCTTGTTGCAAACCCATTAAAGAGGCTTTATAAACGCCCTTTTCTTCTTGATAATATTCAAAGAAGGTTTCCAGAATTTCGTGGGGGTTGGCTGGACCGTCGGTCAGTGCTTCGGCTACATCTACTTCCTGTCCGTCGGTGACAATAACGTTTTGTCCGGGACTGAGAGGATAGTCGGTGACGATGCCATCCTGTTCGACAATTTTGACATCCACCGTATCGTCGTCGCCGTAGACGACTTGAGCCGTTCCCGGACGGCGAGCGAGGAGGCACGCTTCTTTGGGACGGCGCGCTTCGAGTAATTCCTCAATCCGCGGCAACCCTTGAATGATGTCTCCGGTTTTGGAGCGCTCAAAGACCAGCAGCACGAGATTATCCCCCCGTTGCACTAAGTCGCCATCTCCGATTTGCAAAATTGCGCCAGCCGAAACGCGATAGGGACGCGCGAGTCGGAGCGTGATGGTATGAGTCTCGTCGGTTTCGCTCTTGTCGATGGCGAGAACTTGACCGGACTCGGGGGAGCGGAACCCCGGCGCGATTTCGGTTCCCGCAACGACGAGGTCGCCGGTTTTTAGGGTGGGACGAGAGGGGACTTCTAGGGCAATGCGATCGCCTTCGCGCGCGACGAGAACGCGACGAATAGCCTCAGCTCCGGCGCGAATGCCGCTAACTTCTCCTTCTTCTTTACACTGAATTTCGGTGCGCGCAACGACGGCACCGGGGGGAATTTCTTGACCGTCTTCGACGAGAATTCTCGTTTTGGTGCCGCCGGTGGTGGAGTCTGCCTCTACGTCGCGGCGAATCACTAGCGATTCTAAAATGACGATTTGGAGTTGGTAGTGGTCTTCTTCGGTTTCCTCGTCTGGGTTAGCCAGAGGGACGAGTTCGATATCGGCGCTCAAACTGCTCGTGTCTGTGGAGTCTTTGGTGGGGGCTGTTTGCTCGATTTCGAGGATCAGTTGCGTGCTGAGCAAATCGACTCCTTCGACAGATTTGACGCGATCGCCGTCTTTGTAATACAGTCGCTGAATCGCCCGCAACGAAATCGACGGTCCGGTTGCGTTGTCGTTAATTGACTCTTGGGAGGGAACGTCGGGATGCTCGGAAACGGTGTATTCGACGACGGGTCGCAACAGCAAGCCCAATCCTTCGGGCGTATCGACGTATTCTCCATAGCGCAGTTCTTCGAGAACTACTCCTGGCAAGATTTCTGTTCCGGGTTGAAGGAGTTGGCCGTCGGCTTCGACGAGGGGGGGCTCTTCGATGAGATGGAAGTCGCCCGGTTTGATGGCAATTTCGCGCAGAATGTCGTTTTTCTGGACGACCTCGACGACTCCTGAAGATTGGGCGAAGATGTCTTTGACCACTTCTGTCCCCGCTTCGACGTACTGTCCTTCTTCTACCGATAACAGGGAAATATCTTTGTTCACTTCGTGGCATTCTTCGGGAATCCACAGCAGCGAACCGCCTTGGGTGACTTCGTAGCCCTTGGCTGCGCGCCCCGGTTCGCCGCGACCGCGACCTTTACTCACTTCTACCCCTGCATATTTAACGATCCCGCCCGTATTCGTGCGGTAGCGGTCGTCCATCAGTTCGGCGATAGTTTGATGGTTGAGTACTTTAGCGCCGGGGGTGGCTTTCAGGAGGAAGCTTTGTCCGGTGCGCGCGTGGATGATGTAGCGGTTTTGTTCTCGTTGAACCAGGGATTGGTCGAGTTGCACTGAGGCGGTGATAATTTCAATTTCTCGACTGCCCGGTTGCAAGCGGACTACTCCGCCGTGGATGGAGGCGAGTTTGGTTTGGGCGAGGACGGTTTCCGGACCGACGCGATCGCCGTTTTTGACGACGGGTTCTGCCCCGGGCAGCAGGTTATAGACATCCCCCGATAGCACCCAAATTAAGCCGCCGCGCTGGGCGATGTGGGTGATATTGCCTTGACGGTCGGTTTTTTCTTCGCTGACGAGTCCGGCGAAGAGGACTTCTCCGGCGAGGTCGCAGGCGACATCTTTGGTGGCTTTTTCCGTTGAACCCCGTCGCTGCCGCAGGGCGACTTCGGCGATTATTTCGTCGGCGACTACGGCATCTCCGTCTTTGACAAAGAGTAGGGAGCCGGGGGTGACGGAGTAGGTGATGCGAGCCGATTTTTTGCCGCCGGAGGCTGACGGGCTTAAAATAATATCCCCCGCGACTTCAACTTGGTCGCGATCGTCGCCGTGACGGGTCCGAACTGGGCGCACCCGCAGGTTTTTACCAAATTGGACGGTGCCGGCAACCGCAGCGCGGACGGTGCGCGCGACTTCGCCTGTGAATACGCCCCCCGTGTGGAAGGTGCGCATGGTAAGTTGGGTTCCGGGTTCGCCAATGGATTGGGCGGCGATAATGCCGACGGCTTCGCCGAGATCGACGGGGTAGCCGTGGGCTAAACTCCAACCATAGCAGGATTGACAAACCGAGCGCGAGGCTTCGCAGGTCAGCGGCGATCGCACGACGGCACTGCCTACGGTTTTGCCGACTTTTTTGGAGAGTCCTTCGTCTAGGTATTGGTTGCGTCGGGCGATGACTTCCCCCGTCTTGGGAGCCACCACATCCCGGGCGAGAACGCGACCGAAAAGGCGATCGCTCAACGGGATCAGCACGCGATCGTTATCCATCATCGGGCTGACGGTAATGCCTCGCTCCGTCCCGCAGTCGATTTCGCGCACGATCACATCTTGGCTCACATCCACCAAGCGTCGGGTCAAGTAGCCCGAGTCGGCGGTGCGCAGAGCCGTGTCTACTAGCCCTTTGCGCGCCCCATAGGAGGAAATAATGTACTCGGTAACGGTTAGTCCTTCGCGAAAGTTGGTTTTGATCGGCAGCGCGATAATTGCCCCTTGGGGATCGGCCATCAGCCCCCGCATTCCGACCAACTGACGGACTTGAGATAAATTCCCTCGCGCGCCGCTGAAGGCCATCATGTAGACGCTGTTGAGGGGGTTGGTCGCGCGGAAGTTGCGCACGACTTCGTCTTTGAGGGCTTCTGAGGTACTATTCCAAGTGTCGATTACTTTCTGAAAGCGTTCGACTTCAGTGATTTCGCCGGTTCGGTACCGCGTTTCGGTAGTCCGAATTTCCGATTCTGCCACCTCCAGCATTTCTTTTTTCATCGGCGGCACTTGGAGGTCTTCAACGCTAATAGAAACCCCAGCTTTGGTCGCATAGCGGAATCCCAGCGCTTTTAGGCGATCGGCGACTTGAGAACAAGTGGCGCTGCCGTAGTTAGCATAGGCCCAGGCAATCAATCCTCTCAGTTGTTTTTTGTCTACAATACGGTTATAAAAAGTGGGTTCTTTTGACATTCGTCTGTCCTTGTTGAGTAATGACCGAATCGTTAGTAATTCGCAATTCGTAAGGTATCAATTTAAGCTCGCCGACTGTCCCTTTCTTAACAACAGGTACCCAGTCTATTTTCAAAAGCGAGTTCTTCGCCGGAGCTTAAAGAGTGCATTGCCAATGACAAATCTTTCCTACAAATTGGGCTAAATGCTTAACGGATAATTAGCTTGCCAGAGCCTCCTGAATCGTCTTGTTATAGATAATTCGTCCGGTTGTTGTTCGGATATATTGAACGATGCGATCGCCTCCTTCGGTTTCTCGCACTTTGCGCTCTCGATATTCCTTGGTCACGCTGCCATCGTCGTGTCGAACGAGATTAACGACCTCGTTATCGCTTTCTTTGGCCTCTACCGCTCCGTTGTAGCGAACCCAAACATAGGCGTGAAGATCTAATTCGCCTTGTTCGTAAGTTCGCAGCGCGTCTTCTAAACTGCCGAAGTATCGTCCTGCGCCTTTTTGGGCTTTGGGATTTTCGGCGGTTAGGTAGTAGCATCCCAACACCATATCCTGAGAGGGCGTAACGATTGGGCGACCGGTGGCTGGCGATAAAATATTGTGGCAGGCGAGCATCAACAGCCGCGCTTCGGCTTGAGCTTCCAGGGACAATGGAACGTGAACGGCCATTTGATCGCCGTCGAAATCGGCGTTGAATGCGGGACAGACGAGGGGATGTAACTGAATCGCCCGACCTTCGACTAAAATCGGTTCAAAGGCTTGAATTCCCAAGCGGTGGAGCGTGGGAGCGCGATTGAGCATCACTGGGTGTCCGGCGATCGCCTCTTCTAGCACGTCCCAAACCACGGGATCGGAACGCTGAATCAGTTTTTTAGCGGCTTTAATATTATTGACCAAACCGCCTTTGATCAATCGATGAATCACAAAGGGTTGAAACAGCTCGATGGCCATTTCCCTGGGCAAACCGCATTGATAAATTTGCAAGTTGGGTCCGACGACAATTACCGATCGCCCGGAATAATCGACGCGCTTGCCCAACAAGTTCTGCCGGAAGCGCCCTTGTTTCCCTTCAATAATATCGGAGAGAGATTTCAACGGGCGATTGTTAGCTCCCACCACCGTGCGTCCGCGCCGTCCGTTGTCAATGAGGGCATCTACGGCTTCCTGCAACATCCGCTTTTCGTTGCGGACGATAATTTCGGGAGCCAAAATTTCTTGCAGGCGGGCGAGGCGGTTGTTGCGGTTGATGACTCGCCGGTACAAGTCGTTGAGATCGGAGGTGGCGAAGCGTCCCCCGTCGAGTTGCACCATCGGGCGCAAATCTGGCGGAATCACGGGAATGACTTCTACAACCATCCACTCCGGGCGCGCGCTGGTGGCGATGAAGTTGTCGATCACGCGCAGGCGCTTGATTAACTTGGCTCGTTTTTGCCCTTTGGCGCTGGAAATGTCTTCTCGGAGTTTTTCGGCTTCTTCGTCGAGGTTCACTTCTTCGAGAAGGCGTTGAATCGCTTCTGCGCCGATCCCCACTTCAATCCCTGCCAGTTCGGAGTCTTCGGCATAAAGCTGTTCTTCGATTTCCAACCACTGATCTTCGGTGAGCAGTTGGCGGTAGTTGAGGTTGCTGGCGTTGCCGGCATCGAGGACGACGTAGGCATTAAAATAGACGATCTGCTCGACATCCCGCAGGGGCATATCGAGGAGGATGCTGAGGTAGCTGGGAATGCCTTTGAGGTACCAAACGTGGGTTACTGGCGCGGCGAGCTTGATAAAGCCCATGCGATGGCGGCGGACGCGAGATTCGGTCACTTCTACGCCGCAGCGCTCGCAGACGATCCCCCGATGGCGAACGCGCTTGTATTTGCCGCAGTGACATTCCCAATCTTTGGCGGGACCGAAAATGCGCTCGCAGAACAGCCCGTCCATTTCGGGCTTGAGGGTTCGGTAGTTAATGGTTTCGGGTTTGGTCACTTCTCCGACGACTTGGCCGTTGGGGAGGGTGCGTTCTCCCCAACGTCGAACGCGATCGGGGGAGGCAATTCCAATTTTTACGTAGTCGAAGCGCTGTTCGGTTGGCGGTTTCATGGGCAGCAGTGTCTTTGTTTGTCGATCTTTTTTGGGTTCCCCTTCTGGGTCTGTTGGGGGGCGACGAGGGGTCTACCCCCCCTAGAGAGTGTCGTTTTAAAGGGTGTCGTCTTGGGCCTCTTCGACGGTGTAGGATTCGTAGGTGGGACGGCTTGGAGTCCGACGGCGATCGCTGTCTGCCATCAAATCGACTTCTGAATCGTTTGAATTTCCGTCTTCGGCGTTATCTACCTTATGGACGGCAATATCCAAGCCCAAAGATTGCAGTTCTCGCATCAACACCTTAAAGGATTCGGGCGTTCCCGGACGCGGAATCGGTTTGCCCTTGACAATGGCGTTCAGGGCTTCGTTCCGTCCCTGCATATCGTCAGATTTCACCGTCAGCAGTTCTTGCAAAATATAAGCCGCGCCATAGGCCTCTAGCGCCCACACTTCCATTTCTCCGAAGCGCTGGCCGCCTTGCTGTGCCTTCCCGCCGAGGGGTTGCTGGGTCACCAGCGAGTAGGGACCGGTGGAACGGGCGTGAATCTTGTCGTCTACCAAGTGAACGAGTTTCAACATATAGGCCATGCCCACGGTTATGGGTTGATCGAAGGCTTCGCCAGTGCGTCCGTCGTATACTTGAATCTTGCCCGCGCTTTCTGGATCGAACACCCAATCTCGCCCCAGCTTTCGACTGGCATCTTCCAGTTTGCCGTGAACGGTCAAGCGCGAAGCCTCTTCGCCATACATTTCATCAAAGGGAGTCATCTTAAAGCGCACGCCTAAGTTTTCTCCTGCCCATCCCAACAGGCACTCAAACACCTGTCCGACGTTCATGCGCGAGGGAACCCCCAAGGGGTTAAGGACGATATCCACGGGGCGGCCGTCGGGGAGATAGGGCATATCTTCCATCGGTAAAATCCGCGAAATAATCCCTTTATTCCCGTGGCGACCGGCCATCTTATCCCCCACTTGAATCTTGCGTTTTTGGGCAACGTAGACCCGCACGACCATATTCGCCCCCGGCGGCAGTTCGTCCCCTTGTTCGCGCGTGAACACTCGTACGTCCACTACGCGCCCTTTTTCGCCGTTGGGGACGCGCAGGGAGTTATCCCGCACGTCTCGCGCTTTTTCGCCGAAGATGGCGCGCAGGAGTTTTTCTTCGGGGGGTTGGTCTGACTCGCCTTTGGGGGTGACTTTCCCCACGAGGATATCCCCGGCCTCGACCCAGGCTCCAATGCGCACGATTCCGCGTTCGTCGAGGTTGCGCAGGGAGTCTTCCCCGACGTTGGGAATTTCGCGCGTCACTTCTTCGGGGCCGAGTTTGGTCTGACGGGCTTCAATTTCGTATTTTTCGATGTGGATGCTGGTATAAACGTCATCCATCACCAAGCGTTCGCTAATGAGGATGGCATCTTCGTAGTTGTAACCTTCCCACGGCATATACGCGACCAAGATATTCTGACCGAGGGCCAGTTCTCCGCCTTCTGTTGCCGAACCGTCGGCTAACACTTGTCCTGGAACCACATCTTCTCCGATGTACACTAAGGGGCGTTGATTCAAACAGGTGTCTTGGTTGGAACGCTGATATTTTTGCAGTTCGTATTCGATTTCCACAGGCTCCCGAGCGTTGTTGGTCGAGGCGGTTACGCCTTCTTCGCCGGTGGTTTCGAGGGGGGTAACGGCATTACCTTCTGTGTCGTCGAGGCGAATGCGAACGCGCTCGGCATCGACGTAGCTAACGATGCCCGCGTGCTGGGAAACGACGACCATACCGGAGTCGCGCGCGGCTTGGGCTTCGAGGCCCGTCCCCACTAATGGGCGTTCGGGACGCAATAGGGGAACGGCTTGCCGCTGCATATTAGACCCCATAAGGGCGCGGTTGGCATCGTCGTGTTCGAGAAAGGGAATGAGGGAGGTTGCCACTGAGACGATTTGCACGGGGGAAACGGCAACGTAGTCTACCTGTTCGGGGGTGGTGGTCGAGAATTCCTGGCGGTAGCGCACGGGAACTTGAGGTCCTAAAATTTCCCCCTTGGCATCGACGCGCAAGTCCCCTGGTGCGACTTGAAGGTCATCTTCTTCGTCGGCGGTGAGGAAAACGGCAGGTTCGTCATAGCGGACTTGACCGTTTTCGACGCGGTAGTAGGGGGTTTCAATAAAGCCGTATTCGTTGACGCGGGCGTAGGTGGCCAGGGAACCGATGAGTCCGGCGTTGGGACCTTCGGGGGTTTCCACCGGACAGATACGACCGTAGTGGGAGGGGTGGATGTCGCGTACGGCAAATCCCGCTCGTTCTCGCGTTAACCCCCCCGGACCGAGGGCAGAAAGTCGTCGTTTGTGAGTGAGTTCGGCGAGGGGATTGGTTTGGTCCATGAATTGGGACAGTTGGGAAGAGCCGAAGAATTCTTTGATGGCGGCGACGAGGGGTTTGGGGTTGACGAGGGAGGCGGGACTGAGGGAACTGGCCTCGGAGACGGTCATGCGTTCGCGAATGATCCGCTCGAGCCGGTTGAGGCCGACTCGCACTTGGTTTTGCAGGAGTTCGCCAACCGAGCGTACGCGACGGTTGCCCAGGTGGTCGATGTCGTCGGTGGATCCCACATCGAATTCGAGGTTGATCAGGTAGTCGATGGCGGCCAAAATATCGTTGGGCGTGAGAACGCGCATGGTGTCGGGGACGGTGAGGCGCAGTTTTTTGTTGAGTTTGTAGCGCCCCACTTTACCCAGGTCGTAGCGTTTGTTGTCAAAGAAGCGCGACTCGAGCAGTTGTTTTCCCCCAGAGACGGTGGGGGGTTCGCCGGGGCGGAGTTTGCGATATAACTCCATGAGGGCTTCTTCTTCGCTGGGGTTGCCTTCTTTGTCGAGGGTTTTTTGGTAGTAGTCGGGGTGGCGCAGGGCATCGAGGATTTCGTTGTCGGCGAGTCCGATGGCTTTGAGGAGGACTTGGGCGGAGAGTTTGCGCGTTTTGTCGATGCGCACCCACACCAGGTCGTTTTTGTCGGTTTCAAATTTGAGCCACGCGCCTCGGTTGGGGATGAGGGAGGCGGAGTAGGTGCGCCGTCCATTTTTGTCGGTTTCGGCTTTGTAGTACACGCCGGGGGAGCGCACGATTTGGTTGACGATGACGCGCTCGGCTCCGTTGATGATAAAGGTGCCGCGTTCGGTCATTAAGGGCAGGTCGCCGATGAAGACTTCTTGGTCGAGGATGGTGCCGGTTTCGCGGTTGATTAGGCGCGTGGGGACGTACATCTGGACGGCGTAGCTGGCATCGCGTCGTTTGGCTTCATCGACGTTGTATTTGGGTTGGTGGAGTTTGTAGTTTTCGCCGATGAAGTGGAGTTCGAGTTTGCCGGTGTAGTCGGTGATGGGGGAGAAGCTATTGAGTTCTTCGATGAGTCCGGCTTCGAGAAACCAGCGGAAGCTGGATCGTTGAATGTCGATGAGGTCGGGTAGGAGGTTGAAGGTGAGGTTGGTCATGTTGGCAGGCGGTTTGGGGTTAGGGGTATACGGGAATCGTTTCGAGGGTTAAGTTGAAGAGGCGACAGGCGTTTTGCGCGGTTTCGGCGGCTAGGGTTTCGAGGGGGATACCGCGCAGTTGGGCGAGGTGTTCGGCGACGTGGAGGACGTAGGCGGGTTCGTTGCGCTTGCCGCGTTTGGGGTGGGGGGCGAGGAAGGGACAGTCGGTTTCGACGAGTAGGCGATCGCGCGGGACGATTTTTGCCGATTCTTTGACGGCGATGGCGTTTTTAAAGGTCACGATGCCGCTGAAGCTGATGTAAAATCCCAGGTCGAGAAACCATTTTGTTTCTTCGGGGGTACCGCTCCAACAGTGCATGACTCCCTGCTGTTGGCCATCGCCCCTCGATTCTCTTAATATTTCTTTGAGGGCAATGGCTGCGTCTCGACAGTGAACGATAACGGGTTTGTCGAGTTGGCGGGCGATGGCGAGTTGTTGGCGGCAGACTTCTTTTTGCTGCTCGATGTTGTCGGCTTTGTAGAAGTCTAGCCCCATTTCCCCAATGGCGACGACCCGGCTATCGCTTCGGGCAAGCCTTGATATTTCCTCCCGACTCTCACAGGTCCATTTGCTAGCATCTAGGGGATGCAAGCCGACGGCGAAGGAGAGTTCGGGGAAGCGATCGGCAAGGCGTTGGATACTCTCAAATTCGCTCGGCTCGACGCAGGAGTGAACCAGACGCACGACTCCCGCTTTTTGCCATCGCTGTTGCAGAGCTTCCAACTCTCGGGCGAAAACATCGAAGTTGATATGGACGTGAGTATCGATTAGCTGCATTGAGGATTTGGCGATCGCGCTTCCTTTGGAGTGGGAGAATTAATGGAGTCTCAAAGGTTTTTCCCTCTCTCCCACCTTCCGACTGACTCGATTTTTCCCCAATGGGGATTTGATTCAATGGCGTTCTTATCTTGATTTTATGCAGTTACTGCTTTTTTAAACGCCTTTGCCAACCGCGATTTGCGACGCGCGCCGTTGTTGGGGTGCAGTACGCCCTTTTGAACGGCTTTGTCTATTTTTTTATAGACGGCTGAGAGGTTTTGGCTGACCTGCTCTTTAATTTCGGGGGTGGGGTTTGCTGTTAGTTGTTCCACCTGCGTTAAGTATTTCTTCGTCAGCGTTCTTACTGCCGATTTATAAGCTTTGTTTCTTAGCCGATTTCTTTCGGCGATTTGAATCCGTTTAATTGCAGATTTGCTGTTTGCCACCGTTTTTACCGCTTTGTGGAAGTTGAATTGTGTACGCAATAGAGATCGGAAACAGCTTCATCGCCGCCTCCGAAATTGAGTTGAAGTCGCTTGTTTTAGGGTTTGAGTTTTGGGAGATGCCTTCTTCACAAGGCGCGATCGCAACTTGGGGTTGTTTTCCAAACCGAGTGCGGGTTTGGCTTCGCTCCTTTCAATTTCGCATTTTGACCCAAAACTTGAGGCTTTATATTATAACACTCTTCCAGTTCAATAACTGGACGCTTCAAAGACGAAAACCAATAGCTACCGGGAGCGATCTTACAACAATCATACAACAATGATGGCTAAACTCGCACGCTCGCTCTAAAAATCCGCGATAAGCTATAGAAGTGAGTAAAGTTCGAGGAACGTTCCCCTTCACCCATTTTTATCCGAGGAACGGGAGCGGGAGCCGTCCCTACTCACTAAGGGAAGTCGCGAGTGAATGGGCATTCTAACTCAATGCTGCGAATTATTACTCAGGAAGCTGAGGCACAAACAGAATTGCGTCGAATTAGCGATCGCACCCACGGTGGCGAGACGCTTCACAAGGAAGCAACGGTGCGAGAAATCATTCAAACCGTTCAGCGCCAGGGCGATAAAGCTCTTCTCGACTACACGGCTGAGTTTGACGGACAAAGTTTGACGCGCGAACAATTGCGCGTCAGCGGTTCGGAACTGGACGCAGCCTATCAACAAGTCTCGAAGGAATTACTCGATGCGATCGCTCTAGCACGCGAACAAATCGAGGCGTTTCACCGACTGCGCGTCCCCAAGTCGTGGGTTCATTTTGTTGAGGACGACGTGGTTCTCGGCAAGCGCTACACCCCCGTCCAACGGGCGGGACTCTACGTCCCCGGCGGACGCGCTGCTTACCCCAGTACGGTGCTGATGAACGCGGTGCCGGCAAAGGTGGCGAAAGTCCCTCGCATTGTCATGGTTACGCCCCCTGGGGAGGGTGGAAAAATAACCCCCGCTGTTCTCGTAGCCGCCCAAGAAGCGGGAGTGACGGAGATTTATCGCGTTGGCGGGGCCCAGGCGATCGCGGCCTTGGCCTATGGCACCGAAACCGTACCTGCCGTCGATATCATTACCGGCCCGGGCAACATTTACGTCACCCTTGCTAAAAATCTCGTTTACGGGAAAGTCGGAATTGACTCCTTGGCCGGTCCGTCGGAAGTCTTAATTATTGCCGATCGCGGGGCCAACCCCGTCCATGTTGCCGCCGATTTATTGGCCCAAGCCGAACACGATCCGATGGCAGCCGCAATTTTACTCTCTACCGATAGCGATTTAGCCGACAAAGTTCAGCACGAAGTTCAAAGACAACTGCTCAACCATCCCCGCAAACTGCTCACTGAAAAGGCCATCGCCCACTACGGACTAATCGTTGTTGTCGATTCTCTCAACGCCGCAGTGCGCCTATCCAACCAGTTTGCGCCGGAGCATTTGGAACTCGAAATTGCCGATCCCTGGGCCATTCTCGAACAAATTCAGCACGCAGGAGCCATCTTTTTGGGCAATTCTACCCCCGAAGCCGTGGGAGATTACTTAGCCGGTCCCAACCACACTTTACCTACCTCGGGGGCTGCTCGCTATTCCTCGGCACTGGGAGTAGAAACGTTTCTCAAACATTCAAGTTTAGTTCAATATTCTCCCGCCGCCCTGAACAAAATGTCCAGCGCCATTCAAACCCTCGCCCGAGCCGAGGGACTACACTCTCACGGAGAATCGGTTCGTTTGAGAGCGCCAGAATCGGGACGGGAGGAGGAAGAGTGAATTTAGAGTTCTGAGTTCTGAGTTCTGAGTTATGGGTTCTGAATTCTTCCATTCTTAGATTCTCAATTTTGCCGCGATCGCGCGTATAATCTCCCTTGATGTCCCAGTTGTAGCAATAGTCGCTGCGTTGTATTGACCGAGCGGCTGCCACAAGTTGGGAACGCGATCGCAATTCCCGCCCCAACCGCGCCTGCACGAGCGATCGCGTTTTTATCACCTGTGCCACGTAACCTTCGGCAGAATTTGTTGTGTATCCACCCGATTCTTATATTTCGTCGAAAAATTTAGGAGGGAATCGAGCAAAGAATCCGAAAGATAGTGGGGTTGCAATCCCAAGTCGAGAAGATTCGTATTTTTAGCGTTGAAATAATGTTCTTCCAGTTCGACACGGGGGTTGTCGAGGTGGTCAATTTCCACATCTAACCCCAAAGAAACGCCCGCTTTTTTGACCATCATTGCCAAATCGCCAACGCTAAACATTTCCGTAAACTGGTTGAAGACGCGCAACTGTCCCGGTTCGGCAGGACTTGCGATCGCCAATTCCATACAGCGTACCGTATCGCGAATATCGAGGAATCCCCGCGTCTGTCCGCCTTTGCCGTACACCGTCAGCGGATGTCCGGTTGCAGCCTGAATGCAAAAACGGTTCAACGCCGTTCCAAATACCCCGTCGTAGTCCAAGCGGTTGATCAACATCTCGTCCATCCCCGTTTCCTCGGTGAGAACGCCATAAACAACGCCTTGATTGAGATCCGTCGCGCGCAGCCCCCAAATCTTACAGGCAAACTGAATATTATGGGAGTCGTGAACCTTAGAAAGATGGTAAAAACTTCCCGGTTGTTTGGGATAGGGCAGCGTGTCGGTACGCCCGTTGTGTTCGATGGTAATATAACCTTCTTCAATATCAATATTGGGCGTGCCATATTCTCCCATCGTTCCCAACTTCACCAAGTGACAGTCAGGAAAATCCTCTTTCATCGCGTAGAGAAGATTAAGGGTGCCGACAACATTATTCACTTGAGTCAGAACCGCGTGTTCGCGATCGATCATGGAATAGGGAGCAGAACGCTGTTCGCCGAAGTGAACCAGCGCTTCGGGCTCGAACTGGCGCAACGTCTTAATGAGAAAATCGTAATCGGTAATGTCGCCAACGAACAAATCTATGGATTTTCCCGTCAACTCGTGCCAGCGCTGAATGCGGCGTTCGATGGGCGCGATGGGTGTTAGGGTTTCAACCCCCAGTTTGAGGTCCCAATAGCGCCGGACTAAACTATCGAGAATCGCTACTTCGTACCCTTTGTTGGACAAATGGAGTGCTGTTGCCCAACCGCAGTATCCATCGCCGCCAATGACTAAAACTTTCATACTAAATCGCTGAAATCCTGTTTGCTAATACTCGGTAAATGTAGCAGGTCTTGGTACCTTCTAGACGATTTTTGAGCGGGGATTTGAGATTTATCATGGAGGAAGGTTCTCTCTCATCAATTTGCGCGCGAAGCGCTTGTGGTGTCTCCCCCTACCCATTATCAGAATTTCACCATGCTAACATCGGGAAGCCTTTTACAAAATCGATATTACCTTCAACAACAGTTGAGTCAGAATCCGGCGCGTCAAACTTGGCTCGCCCGAGATATGAATTCACAAATTCCAGTCGTTGTCAAGTTTCTCGCGTTGGGAGGAGCGGTTCAATGGGAAGAGCTAAAGCTATTCGAGCGGGAAGCTAAAGTCTTAGAACAGCTCGATTCGCCCCGAATTCCTAAATACTATGATTATTTTTCTGTAGACGACCAAAAGCTCTGGTTTGCTCTGGTTCAGCAATATATTCCAGGGGTATCGCTCAAACAGCGTTTGGCACAACATCAATCGTTTTCAGCCCAGCAAGTCCGCCAAATCGTCCGAGAGATTCTGGAATTGCTTCAGTATCTCCACACTCTCAACCCGCCTTTATTGCATCGCGATCTCAAACCGAGTAATTTGTTGTGGGGCGACGACGAGCGGGTTTATTTGCTCGATTT
The DNA here is from genome assembly GCA_034189065.1 of Cyanobacteriota bacterium. Lineage (GTDB taxonomy): Bacteria > Cyanobacteriota > Cyanobacteriia > Cyanobacteriales > Spirulinaceae > FACHB-1406. The sequence goes on along the minus strand of JAXHVQ010000011.1, from coordinate 47,032 downwards.
TGGGGGGGTGCAGGTGCGTCCGCCCAATGCGGGGGCGACGTTTACGGTGGTGGGAACCTACGGCTACGCGCCGCTCGAACAGTACGGGGGACGGGCGGTTCCTGCTTCAGATCTCTACGCGCTGGGGGCCACTGCCATTCACCTGTTGACGGGCGCTGCGCCTTCGGAGTTAATGGGGGAAGAGTTGCGCCTCCAGTTTCGCGATCGCTTGGGCGAGGGAGTGGATGCCCAATTCATCGCTTGGTTGGAACGAATGACCGAACCCTCGGCTAAAAAGCGCTTCAGCAGTGCTACAGAAGCCCTAGAAGCCCTCAAACCCCAGGCTACCGTATCCTACTCCAGAGCGGGGAATTCGCGGCGGCTAGCGCGCGTTTCTAAGTCTTCGCAGGAGCTAACCATTGAGATTCCTTCGCGTTTTGAAATTGAATTTATGAAGCCTTTGGGGAATTGGTTTGGGGGTGTGGGAAGTGGGGTAGGGGGATGGATTCGAGCTTGGCGCGATCGCGTCGCCAGTCCGGTGCCGAGCAAAAAACTGCCCGCCGTGGGATTGGGCGCTCTTGCAGTTGTGGGATTGTTGGCTGGGTTGAGTTTATTCGAGGTGACAACTTCAGCAGTCGGGTCTATTCTCTTCTGGCCTTTGAGACTCATTTTGCCTTGGGGGTTGCTGATTTGGTTTCTCTCAACCCTTTGTCGGGGGAGTTATTTTGAGCGCGTCCATCTTCGTTTTAACAAAGAAACCTTTGAAATTCGACGCAAGTCCTCGAAGCGGAAAAACCGGGAAAAGGGCGAAGTGGCGCAAATTGAAGAAATTTATCTGAGCAAATGGTGCGATCGCGCGGGGAAGATTCGGTGCTGTCTCGCGATCGCGACTCAAACCGAAGGTAAAATTCCCTTTTTCTCTTCCAAGCGCGGCAAGGAGCATCTTTTCGGGCAACAACTGAGCGAACTTGAATTACACGGGTTGGCGCAGGAAATTCAAGAATGGTTAAATGTCGTGCGGCGAGGGAAACAATCTTAACTTACGTAAAAAGGTGAGGAGCGTAGGGACGTTTTTTTATAATGAATAACGAATAATGAATAATGAATAATTACCTCTCGTTACGGACAACTCACGGCAGTCGTAGGTTCCCCTCAAGACCCGTGTCCTCAAAAGAAGAGGATTGAAATCAAGGAAAATCTACAATCGATCCGGACAACTCACTGCCAGAGAGATTTCCTCAAGACCTGTGTCCTCATTCTTCGTAAATGAAGAGGTCTTATACCCAATTGTTATTAATTATTAATTGATAAGAACTGACCTCTATGACCCGCAATTCAAACCCTACAATTTCACCCAATTGGCAACCCAATAATAAACTCTGTTCCCTTGCCCGGTTCGGAAATACAACTCACCTTACCGCCATGCTTTTCCTCAATGATTTGCCGACCGATCGATAATCCCAATCCCGTTCCTTTTCCAACCGGTTTCGTTGTGAAAAGATGTTCAAAAATTCGATCCTTCACTTCAGACGGCATTCCCGAACCATTATCTTTAATCGACACCGAAGCAAAATTTTGGTCATCATCGACCGCCGTCCGAATCGCGATCTCGTAAAAATCTGTTTTCTGACTGCCAGCGGGTGTTTCATCGCAAGCATCAATTGCATTAGCCAGGATATTCATAAAAACCTGATTAATTTGACCGGCGTAGCACTGAACTTGAGGAAGTTGACCGTAATTCTTAACCACTTCAATGGCCGGTCGTCGATCGTTTCCTTTGAGGCGATGTTTGAGAATTAATAGCGTGCTATCCAGTCCTTCATGAATATCAAAAGCAACTTTTGAATCGCTATCGGCTCTCGCAAAAACTCTTAACGAATGACTGATTTCGCGAATGCGCTTACTTCCCTGCTTCAAAGACCCCAAAAGTTGCGGCAAATCCTGTTGTAAAAAATCGAGGTCAATTTCATCCAGGAGTTCTTCTATCTCTGGATCGGGAGTAGGACATTTTTCTTGGTAGAGATGGACAAGCGCGAATAAATCTTGGATATATTGTTCGGCGTGCTCTAAATTACCGCTGATAAAACCAACAGGATTATTAATTTCGTGAGCCACTCCAGTCACCAATTGACCAACAGTAGAAAGTTTTTCACTTTGGATGAGTTGAAGCTGCGCTTGTTGCAAGCGATCGAGGGATTGGGAAAGTTGAGCCGTTCGATCGCAAACGCGCTGTTCTAATTCCTGAGTTAGGCATTGAAGTTTGGCTTCTGTCGCTGCTTGTTCGGCAACTTTTTGATGGAGAAGTGTATTTTGTTCGGCTAACAATTGAGTTAAACCGTGCAATTTGAGGTGTAATTTAATGCGCGCGATCGCCTCAGCGCGCTGAAAAGGTTTGGTAATATAGTCAACAGCGCCCAATTCTAACCCTTTAACCTTATCGGTGGTGTCGGAGAGTGCCGTCACAAAAATGATAGGAATTTCCCGAGTTTCGCCGTCCGATTTTAAGTGCTGGCACACTTCAAACCCGCTCATGCGCGGCATCATAACATCGAGTAGGATCAAATCGGGTCGAGCATATCGGGTTTGCTCGATGGCCGTTTCGCCATCGGTGGCAAAGAGAACCGTCCAATCTTCGCTGCTTAACGCTTCCGAGAGGACTTTCAAATTTGTGGGATTATCGTCAACTAAAAGAATGCGGGGTGGGTCCGACTTGTGAAGATTCATCGTGTATTCTCCGAGATAGGTTCTACGGACAGATAAGATTTGAGGAATTCTACAATTTTCCTATTCTGAAAGTTCCCCGTAAGCTGTTGCAATTCAACAGCGAAGGCGGTGAATTTACGATCGCGTGCTTGTAATGCTTGGAGTTGTTCTTCAATTCCCCTCAAATGTCCCATCATCGCGAGATGATAAAACTGCTGAAGCGTTTCTGCGTCGGGAGGGACAATTTCGGTAGGAGAATGTTCGCGATTCGCTGCGGCTCGAACGGGGAGAGAGGGCGTGGGAGCGTACTCCCAGTCTAGGGCTAAATGGCGCTCGAGCAGCGTGGTGAGTTCGTCGAGTTGGACGGGTTTGGGCAAAAACGCATCGGCACCAGCAGCCAAAGCGCGATCGCGCGTGGTTTCAAACGCACTAGCCGTACACACGAAAATAGGAACGCGGCCAAGACTGCGATCGCTTGCGTCGGAAGGTGCGGATGCTTCCCGTCCCTGGCGAATTTGGAAAATGGTTTCCCAGCCATCCATCTCCGGCATCACCAAATCGGTAATAATCAAATCGGGAGGACGCGCGATCGCTTCTTCTAACGCTTCCATTCCAGTGCTTGCGATCGTCGCCTTAAAACCAATAGACTCAAACAGCGCAACCATCACAGCACAGCTTTCAGGAGCATCATCGACAATTACAACCCGGGGCGTTTTTCCCTTCACCCCAACGATAGAATGCCGATCCTGGAGCGTATCCGAAGACCAACCCTCGACCACGGGAAATCCGACTTCCAACGCAAAAATACTCCCCTCTCCCGGCTGACTTTGCACCTCGATCTCGCTTCCCATCATTTGAGCAATGCGCTGGCTAATGGCCAGTCCCAAACCCGTTCCCTCCGCCTTGCGCGAGGTATCGCCAACTTGCTCGAAGGGGAGAAAAATCTTTTCGAGTTGCTCGCTACTCATGCCAACGCCAGTATCTTCCACCTCAAAGCGAATGCGTTGCGCAATTTCATCCTCTGTCCCTTCCATTTTGGGTGGGCGGTCTCCTTCGCGACCCCAAACCCGAAACGCCACGCTCCCGGTATCGGTAAATTTAACCGCATTGCCCAAAAGATTGATCAGCACTTGCCGCAAACGCTTCTCGTCAGCGCGAACGACAGTGGGGAGATTGTCCGCGATCGCAACTTGGAAATCAATCCCCTTTTGTTCGGCTTTGAGGCGACACATTTCAGCCACGCCAGTTGCAAAGGCGAGAAACTGAATTTCACCTCGGTGAAGTTCTAGCTTGCGCGCTTCGATTTTCGAGAGATCCAAAATATCGTTAATCAGCGTCAGTAAGTGAGAACCGCACTGATGAATAATCCCAACTCCCTTATATTGCTCCTTCGTCAGCGCAGACGAGCGCTCCAAAATTTGCGCGTATCCCAAAATGCCATTGAGCGGCGTGCGCAATTCGTGGCTCATATTCGCCAAAAACTCGCTCTTGGCACTATTAGCTGCATCGGCTGCCTCTTTCGCCGTTTTTAACTCTTGGGTGCGCTCCTCGACCTTAGTTTCCAGGGTTTTGGCATAATCGAGCAATTGAGCGTTGGCTCGTTCCAACTCCCGATTCGTCAACTCCAACTGGTGCTGCTTATCAGTGTTGCTGGCCGCGATCGCGCTGAGAAAAAAGGCGGTCAGCGGCGGAAAAATGGGGACGAGCAGCCCCCCCACAAACGCCAGGTAACCCCCCCCAAAAAACAGAATTCCCACGCCTGAAATGGTCAATACGAGCCAACCGAGCGAACGTTTGTGTCGCGCTTGACTCCGGCGTTCGATAAACAAACTTACCCCCGCCCCCGCGCTCGACCAGGCGAGAATCCACAGCCATTGCCAAGAGGTCGGCCAACCCCGCAGGAGCGTTCGGCCCTCAGTCGCCGCGCGAACGAGCTGGCTGACGAGGTTGGCGTGAATGACAACGCCGGGAGTGCGCGGTTGGGGGGTTAAGGCAGCAGAACGACTGTAGGGCGTTTCAAAAAAATCGTTGGTACTGGTGGCAATGGAGCCAATTAAAACGACGCGATCGCGCATTAAATTTTCCCGAATGCGCCCATTGAGAACATCGCGGATCGAAACCGTCGGGAATGTCGAAGTCGGTCCGCGCCAGTTCGTTAAAATTTGGTAGCCTCCCAAATCGGAATGGCGATAGCCCGCTTCGCCGTTGCCCAAGGGGGTAAAAAGGGCTTGTCCCAGGCGGAGTTTTTGCTGTTCGGCGTTGATGGTTTCGACTGAAATTCCTTCTTCTTCTAAGTACATCAACGCCAAGCGCGCGGCCAGTCCGGGTTTGACTTGTTCCCCATCTTGCGACGAGAGCAACCCGCGCCGCACGCTTTGGTCGGCATCGAGGACGAGATCTGCCAATGCCACTTGGCCTAACTCTTTGAGCACCGGAGAGGGGGCGACGCGGTTGCCCGTCACCTTCTCCACCCCAATCAAATTAGGAGTCGAACGAAACTCTTCTACCAATTGCTCGTGTCCCGGTTCTTCGGGAATATCCCGATAGAGATCGAGACCGATGGCCCTCGGCTGCTGCGCTTTCAATTTGGCGATCGCCTCAGCGAGAATCTTATCGGGGATGGGCCAATCTCCAATTTCTTGGATATCCGGTTCGTCAATGGTGACGATGACGACCTTTTCCTCTTGGGACTCTCGAGGGCGGAGGCGAAAAAATTGGTCGCGCAGCGATCGCTCTAGCAAGTTGAACGCGCCCAAACTATTGGCAGCAATGATGGCGACAGCGACACTCGGCGCGATCGCGTAGCGCTCGAGAAACAACATCGCAATTCGGCTGCGAGATTGCCAAATTTTCGTTTTGAGTTTCGACAACATTAATATTTTGTTGGAGTGAAGAACAGTTTTTACCCGCGTCAAAACTTCCCCCATCGGTACGGAGGCATTGGATTTCAGATCGAAGATTTAAGGCCTTAAATTCCTACAATCTCAAATCCTAATCTCTAAAATTCCCTGTCGCTCTCGATAAAACGAGGGGTGCGGAGACAACGTTGTCCAATCCCACAGACCCCAGCAATTCTTCCCAATGACCGGTCAATATTGGATCGGCGGGTTGAGTCGAGCGCAAAGCGGCTAATGTCGCAACGCAGTCATACCACACTCCATTCGCCCCCAATGCCTCAGCGACTTCCAACGAATTTTCCGTCGCCAACGCCTTTACCAAAGCCGGACTCGGTTCGACTCGCTCAATCCAACCATCCACAAAAGGACTGCGAGGCGTAAGTTCGCCATCCAATTTCAAAGCCATATACCACTGGTAATTTTGACCCACTTCCAGCGACGGGGCTGTATCGGGGAGTTGAAGAGCGATGACTCCGGCTTTCCCAGAGATGGGAACAACCATTTGGTAGAGTAAGTTTCGGTTTTCGTCCTTGATACTAAAAACTGCTTCTTCCGCATTGGAAGCTGGCAAATAAATGAGGATCGTTGGATGTTCCTTCAGCGTCGTTCCGTAATAACTTTGTGGAACGAGCGCCTGTACGCCCAGGTAAAGTGCACTGGGCGAGAGCGTTCGAGAGCTTCCCCCTGCGGCTTGTTGCGGCGCTGTATTATCGGAGGGAGGGATAAAATCGGTTCGAGCTGCTCCTCCGGCTCCCTGACGCGGTGCTGTATTCTCGGAGGGAGGGATAAAATCGGTTCGAGCTGCTCCTCCGGCTCCCTGACGCGGTGCTGTATTCTCGGAGGGAGGTATAAAATCAGTTCGAGCTGCTCCTCCAGCTCCCTGACGCGGCGCACTGTTGTCCGGAGGTGGTGTAAACGTCGTCCGAGACGCTCCTCCTGCACCCTGGCGAGGTGCATTGTTGTCTGGAGGTGGGGTGAATTGAAAACCACTGCGAGCAGCGCCGCCCGATCCCTCGCGAGGGGCTGCATTGTCGGGAGGTGGAGTAAAATCGATCGCCCGAGCACTTTGCGAACCGATCCAAGTCGTTCCCAGTAGTATAGCTAGGAGCCCGAGGGTGCTAGTTAGTACGTATAGTTTCATAGCGCTTACCTAGAAAATGAACAGTAAAAAGCTTTGTTGCGTACATTTGTAGATACCCTGGGTGCGTGCAGAGGTCTCACGCTCAATATAGTCTTTGCCCACTGTGGATCGCCACGATAAATTTGCGGATTGTTGGTCTTTTGGGCTTTCATTGAATTTCTTTACGTAATTACTCATAGAGTTTTGTCAGGATAAAGTACAAATTTATACTCAATATAGTGCTAACAGCGAACCGCCCGTCGGAGACGTTATAGTTGGTTCTCCCCCGATAGTTAGAGTTCCCAGTCAAACGGAAAATCTTGCAAATAATTTTCAGTCTCGTTTGTCGAAACGAATACTCCATCCTCAGACCCCAGGCTCCCTAGTCGATCTATGATTTTCAGTTTTTGACTTTCAACTTTGAACTTTGAATTTTGAATTGACCCAAGTCTGCACTATGAGAGAGGAGAAACAGATATTTGTCTTTTAACCTTGTAAGGTGAAACCCCAAAGAACACGCTAGAGGTTTATGCCTTTAGGGGGAAGACTAATTTCAAAGAGGAGAACATTCTGTGTTTTTTCACAAAAAAGAACTCATTCAAAAAACCGTTAAAGTTGACAGTCCCGACCCTCGATACGCTCAATTACTTCTAGAGCAGTTCGGCGGCGCTACAGGAGAACTTTCAGCCGCTTTACAGTATTGGGTGCAATCTTTCCACATCGAAAATCCCGGCATTAAAGATATGCTCCAAGATATTGCTGTTGAGGAATTTAGCCACTTAGAAATGATTGGCAAATTGATCGAAGTGCATACCAAAAACGTCGATCAAACAGAGGCTTATAAAAGTACGTTGTTTGCCGTGCGAGGTCAGGGGCCGCACTTTTTAGACTCTCAAGGTTCCGCTTGGACGGCGACTTATCTTAATGAGGGAGGAGATGTCGTGCGCGACTTACGGGCGAATATTGCAGCGGAAGCTGGGGCGCGCCAAACCTACGAATCGCTGATTCAGCTTGCACCTGATTCGGGTACGAAAGAAACGTTGGTGCATCTGCTCACGCGGGAAATTTCCCACACTAAAATGTTTATGAAGGCCCTTGAGTCTTTGGGCAAATTGACCGATCCGTTCTTTGGAAATATTAAGCCCGATGAAACTGTCGATCTTTACTACAATTTATCGACGAACGGCAAAGAAGACCAACGCGGTCCTTGGAATACCGAACCAGAGTTCAGATATATTGCGGACCCGATGAAGGAGAAGGCGCAGTCTTAAAAAGGTCTGAGCGTAGAAAGAAAGGGACGATCGCGCGATTGATTTTACCATAGAGTTAGGCGCTGCGATCGCCTTTGCTTAAAAGAGATATTACAAAGCGATAAAAAAGATGAATCAACTTTGGACAAAAGCGGTTTTATTAGTGTTCTTATTAACGTTTGTGCTGGCTCCCTTTGCGGGTTTTGCACCGTTAATGCTCCTGGTTCTGGTTTTAGGGATTGCTTGGTTTGTCAGCTCGATTTGGCAAGCGTTGGTGTCGGATGAGGGGATGGAAGAAGATATGCGATCGCGCGGATAGTTCGCCATTGCGTTATTTTACAATCTCACTGGGAAGGCTTAACTAGCAAATGCAGCGATGCGATCGCTTCGTCTTCCCCTCTTTCCAACTGTCCGTGCATCCGCAGCATTGTCAAGCCGTGCATCAGCGCCCACACCGTTTGCGCGATTTGCTGGGGATCGCCGTTGCGTATAACTCCAGCCGACTGTCCTTCGCCAATGGCTATCGTAAAGGGCGAATAGATGTCTCTGGCAAGGGCCGCGATCGCGCTATTGTTTTTCCCCTCGCTTATTCCCTGCATCCCAAACATAATGCGATAGCGCGATGGATGTTTTGCCGCATACCGAAGATAGCTAAAGCAACCTGCCTCCAACCGTTCTAAGGGATCGACAACTGGTTCCATCGCCTCCTCAATGGACTGCCGAAATCGCAAAAACCCCTCTTGTGCCACCGCCGCTAAGAGGGCTTCTTTATCGGCGAAGTGGCGGTAGGGCGCGGTGTGAGATACGCCCACTCGACGGGCAATTTCGCGCAGAGAAACGTCGGTGACATCTTTTTCTGCAATTAAATCGAGGGCTGCGTCAATGAGGGACTGGAGCAAATCGCCGTGATGATAGCTCTTTTTTTGGGGCATTGGGGGACTTCAAGGTTTCTTCAGATTCAAGGGGTGGCGAGATGTTGACACTGTAAACATGGCGCGCTATACTCTTGAACAATGTTACCACTATCAACATTTTATTGCCCTCAAATTTAGGAGAATTGTATGACAGAGCAACTAGAAGCGCGCGAGTTATTCCGCCACGCCTACGAAAACCGCTACACCTGGGACAAAGACTTTCCCGGTTATACAGCAGATGTCGTATTTAAGCGGGGAGACGAAGAGTTTAAGGGAACGGTTCGCGTCAACCGAGACTTAAGCACCGAAGTGTTTAATGTGGCAGACGAAGAAGCGCATAATGAGATTAAGAATCAGTTGTGGGAAATTGCCATTCATCGCGTCCGCAGAACCTTCGAGGCAACTCACGGCAAGAACACCTTCAGCTACGGCAAAACCGACGATACCGGTGCGGTTGAGATTTTAATGGGAGGAAAATCGGAAGGCGATCGCTATCAACTGCGCGATAATGAAGTGTGTATGGTACACCGTCATATCCACGGCGTTGTTGTCACCATTCATACCTTCAGCAGCCACGATACCGGCGAAGGCTATCTTTCTCATCGTTACGACTCAGTTTACCACGACCCCAAAACCGGCGAAGCCAAGGGCGGCAAGAGCGAGTTTGAGGACAATTACGAGAAAGTCGGGGATTATCACATTTTAACGAGTCGTAGAATTGCGACTGAGGAAAATGGCAAAACAGTAGTACACGAGTTTGGTTTTTCCAATGTTAAATTACTCGAACCTGCGTTAGTTTAGGGTATGCCCTCATCCCCCAACCCCCTTATACAAGGGGGCAAGGGGGTAGACAAGGGGTTGGGGTTGGTTGGGAGAAGGGGAGTAACTTTACTCGTCAAGGCAATGTATTTAGACAAAACCTCTGGTTCTTCAGCAGCTAGTATACTTAACTAATAATTAAAGTGCCAGTTGAGCCAGCATCGAATCTGAAAATTATCAAAATTTCTGAACCTATATCAGATCGGAACCTAAGTCGCCAATGGTTAAATCTTCTTTAAACGAACTCTACGAAAAAGATTTTCAGATGTGGATCGAAGAAACGGTCAAAAGGCTACGCGATCGCTCCTTCGACCTCATCGATTTAGAGAATTTGATTGAAGAAGTTGAGGATATGGGCAAGAGTCAAAAAGACGCAATTGAAAGTAACTTGACGGTTCTTCTACTGCATTTGCTTAAGTACCGATACCAACCTCAAAAAAGAATTGATAGTAAGAGCTGGCTTTATTCAATTGTAGAACACAGGCGGCGCTTATTACGATCGTTCAAAAAGAACCCAAGCTTAAAAAGATATTTTTATGACGTTTTTGAAGAATGCTACCAGGATGCTAGACAAGATGCTAAAACTGAAACTCAATTACCGCTAAAAACATTTCCAGAAACTTGTCCATTTTTGACTGAAGAAGTTATCGATCCCGACTTTTTACCTTAACTAAAAAATCAAATTTTAATATATTTCTAGAAAGTAGAAAATTATTTCCCATTATCGATGGGAAAAATATATAGCGTTTTAAAACGAAACGTAAACAATAAATGACCCAGAATTTAAATCCACCGCGCTCTCTCAGGGACGTTCAATTGAACGTCCCTACATTGAAACGGTTTACATCCCGTATTGACTCTACCGATCGCAGAATATAAAGAATGAAGGACAATCATCTTAACTCTCAAATCTATCTACAATAACTTCATTGGTCGCTCGCAGTCTTTGTTTCCCGATTTTCTCCTCCAATGCTCAATCCCTTACTCTCCCATCTTTCCACACCCCTAAACATTGGTTCAGTCGCCGTTAACAGCCGCGTCTTCCAGTCGCCGCTATCGGGAGTGACTGATTTAGTCTTTCGGCGCTTGGTGCGGCGCTATGCACCCGACTCGATGATGTATGCAGAAATGGTTAGCGCGAGCGAACTGCATCACCTCAAACACCTCCCTCAAGTGATGGAACTCGACCCCGATGAAAGTCCTGTGAGCATTCAACTGTTCGACTGTCGTCCCGACTTTATGGGAGAAGCGGCGCGTAAAGCTGTTACTCAAGGTGCGGCAACAGTTGATATTAACATGGGCTGTCCCGTTAATAAAATTACGCGCAAAGGCGGCGGTTCTTCCCTGTTGCGACAACCGGATGTCGCAGTAGAAATTGTGCGAGAAGTGGCGAAAGCGGTTGAGATTCCGGTAACTGTTAAAACTCGCATTGGTTGGGACGACGGAGAAATTTCTATCCTCGACTTTGCGCGGCGCATGGAAGATGCGGGGGCGCAACTACTGACGCTACACGGCAGAACTCGCGCCCAAGGGTACAATGGAAGCGCCCGCTGGGAATGGATTGCTCGCGTTAAGGAGGTGCTTTCGATTCCCGTCATTGCTAATGGCGATATTTTTTCGGTGGAAGCTGCCGTTCGCTGTCTCGAACAAACGGGTGCCGATGGGGTAATGTGTTCTCGAGGAACGCTGGGCTATCCGTTTTTGGTGGGGGAAATTGATTTTTTTCTAAAAACCGGTCGAAAATTGCCCGAACCGGCAATCGCGGAACGCCTGGAATGTGCCAAGGAACATTTGCGGGGATTGTACGAGTATAAGGGAGAGCGCGGTCTTTTTCAATCTCGCAAGCACATGGCTTGGTATGCCAAAGGCTTTGAGGGGGCGGCGGAGTTGCGGGAGAAGTTGTCGCGCCTCGAAAGCGTTCAACAGGGATACGAACTGCTCGATCGCGCCATTGACAGAAGGGGTGGCGGATAAAGGCCGCGATCGCGAACCCGACAAACGACCTTGGCAATGGAGTATGCTATGATTGCCCCATCACCTAGCTATGGGTTGACAATCGGGCGTATCGAGACGAGGGAGAACAGATTCGGTGGGATCGTCATTGAATGAAGTTGTCCGAGATTTAGAACAGCACAAAAACTCCTTGCGCATTAAAAAGATGCTTTTTTGTGCGACGAGAAGTCAGTGGGAAAATAATCGCGATGCTCTCTCGTCGCTGCCGATGAGGAATTTAGTCGAAGAGATTCTCGATCTCAATACCACCCTCGACCAACTCAGCGTTTCCTTATACGAAATTGTCAAAAATGTCAACCGACAAACTGAATATTCCCTAGTGGCCAACGCAATTATCAGTATTGTTGGCAAACTTTACGACGATAACGCTGAATCCACCCAAGTCATCGCTTTTAAAGCTCAAAAACAAGACGAAGCGATCGCAACCGGTTCCACTCGCACCCGAGAAATCACCCGTTCCCTCGAAGTACATCCAGAATCGCTGAGAATTAGAAAATTGCTCTACTGTTTGGGGAACGGCGAGTGGGTCAATGAAACTGAAACCTTACTTGCAGCTAATATCGAAGAACTCGTTGGGCAGACCCACCAACTTCATCCAACCTTAGCGCGCTTGAGTCTCTCGCTGCAAAATATTGTAGACAGTCTCAATCGCAAAACCGAATACTCTGCCGTCGCCAATATCTTAATCGACTGTTTTGAACCCCTCTACAGCGACAGCGAGAACGACGATACTACGACTTCGACTCAAACCCCAACTCAAACTCAAGCTCCGACTCAACCTCAAGCGCGCCAAACTGCGGTTAAGCCTCGAAATTCCGTTCCCCCCACAGCGCCCTTATCATCCCCTGTTATCGCCACGCCGTCCCCCAAATCCCTAGACGAGCTTAGTTCCCAACTCGCTCACAATAGCAAGAGTTACGACCCCTTTAGCGTGCGCTTGGAGGTTCTCAAATATAGCAATCCCCTCAGAGCCAAAATTTTGACCTTTTCCATCCTCGAACATCAGTTTGACTATAAAGGGAAAGACTGGTCGAGTTTGCGAACTATAGAACTCGATCGCTTACTCCTAGATGCGTATCAAAAGTATAAGACGCTGAGCGAATTAGAAACCCAACTGCACGAAATGGCGCAAAAACTCGACGACCAAGCAGAAAGTTTGCAAGCCGCCGGCGCGATCGCGAAAGCCATGAAACCGTTTTACCAATAATAGTTAGGTTCACAATCTCCGCATCCAGACTGCCGGGGAGTATGTCAAAATTAACAATTAACCCAACTGCGTGGGAACAATGCCCTATGGATATTCGCGAACTCAGACAACGCTATGAACAAGGGGAAACTCAGTTTCGAGGGGCAAATCTGAGTGGCGCTAATTTAATTAGTGCAGACTTGATTGGCATCGAACTCGAAGGGGCAGATTTGCGCAATGCCATTTTCATTTTTGCCTATCTCAGTCGCGCCAAGCTGAGGAAAGCCAACTTAGTCGCCTGCAAGCTCAGCGGTGCCAACTTAAACCAAGCCTCGCTATCGAGCGCAAATCTCCACAACGCCGACTTACACGGAGCCACCTTACAAGGGGCAGATTTGCGCAACGCTAACCTAACCCTCGCCAATCTTCAAGATGCAAACTTAATCGATGCAGACTTGCGAGGGACGGATTTGAGCGGTGCAAACCTAACGGGAGCTTCTTTGCGCGGTGCAAATTTGCGCGAAGAAAGGCGCATTTACTATAGCAGTTTGCTGGGAGCCAATTTATGCCGCGTTGACCTCCAAGGAGCCGACCTTAAAGGGGCAGAATTGGGGAAAGTCAATCTCAGCGGAGCCAATTTGCGGGAGGTGCAACTGCGAGAGGCAAACTTGAGCGGTGCGGATTTACGCTGGGCGGATTTGGGGGGGTCTTTCCTCACTGAGGCGAATTTGACGGGGGTGAATTTAACGGAGGCGAATTTGGCGAGGGTGAAGTTGGAACGAGCGACTTTGACTGATGCAGACTTAAGTGGAGCGAATTTGGAAGGCGCAGTAATGCCGGACGCAAATTTCAAAGGAGCAAAACTCCCCAAAGCCAACCTCCATATGGCTCGTCTCAATCGCGCCGATTTAAGCCGCGCCAACTTGCAAAAGGCAAATTTGCGAGAAGCTGAATTAATCGATGCCTATTGCGGTCGCACGAATTTGACGGCAGCGAATTTGAGCGGTGCTAATTTAACGCGGGCGGAATTGAGCAGCGCCAATTTAACTTGGGTTGAATGGCAGGGTGCAACTATGCCCGATGGAACAGTTGTTTGACAACTCCACTGCGATCGCGGCGAGTGGATTCTTCCGGCGTATCCCCACTGTAAAACGAGCGGGGTTTTCCCGCACTATATTTTGATAAATCAAAGATTATCCATTCGTGGAAAGTCGGGACAAATTTATGAGACGATAGCAGTTAGTTCTTCCTTTCTCAGCCTTAACTCGCAACCTCTTTACGAAGCTTCACCACCTATGGGATTTCACGACATTGCTAGATTTGAAACCCCCTCGCAACGGCAACAGCCTCGGCTGCATCGCCGCACTAAGATTGTCGCAACGGTTGGTCCGGCGACCAGCGATCCCGACGTACTGCGCCGCTTGATCGAAGCGGGTGCGACGACGCTGCGTTTGAACTTTTCCCACGGAACCCACGACGATCATCAGCGTTCGATCCGCTTGATTCGGCAAACTGCTTTTGAGTTGGATCGACCGGTGGGAATTTTGCAGGATTTGCAGGGACCGAAAATTCGGTTGGGACGATACGAGTCGGGATCGATTATACTGAAAACCGGCGATCGCTACACGATTACCAGTCGTCAAACTCCCTGCACCCAAGAGGTCGGCTATGTTAGCTACGAACGCTTAGCCGACGAAGTTGCCCCCGGTGCCAATATTCTCCTCGATGACGGTCGGGTAGAAATGGTGGTTGAAGAGGTCGATCGCGTCGAGCAAAATTTACACTGTCGCGTGGTAGTGGGGGGAACTCTTTCCAATAATAAGGGGGTGAATTTTCCCAATACGCGCCTGTCAATTCGCGCGCTGACCGATAAAGACCGCGCCGATTTGATGTTTGGCATCGATCGCGGCGTGGATTGGGTGGCGCTGAGTTTTGTGTGCAATCCCCAAGATATCCTCGAAATTAAGGAATTAATTGCTAATGCGGGGAAGTCGGTTCCGGTGATCGCGAAAATTGAAAAGCACGAGGCGATCGAGCAAATGGAGGCGATTCTCTCGCTGTGCGATGGGGTGATGGTGGCGCGGGGGGATTTGGGCGTGGAATTACCGGCTGAAGATGTGCCGGTTTTGCAAAAACGCTTAATTACAACGGCGAATTTCCTGGGAATTCCCGTAATTACCGCTACGCAAATGCTCGATAGTATGGCGAATAATCCCCGGCCGACTCGTGCGGAAATTTCGGATGTCGCCAACGCTATTCTCGACGGAACCGATGCGGTGATGCTGTCTAATGAAACGGCTGTGGGGCAGTATCCCGTGGAAGCGGTGACGACAATGGCGAAGATTGCCACGCGCATCGAACGCGAACTGGCGCGCCCTCAGTATTCCGAGGCGACCGCGCGATCGATCCCCAATGCGATTTCGAGTGCGGTGAGTCAAATCGCTCGCGAATTAGATGCAGCGGCGATTTTGACCCTGACCAAAACCGGGGCAACCGCTCGCAATGTTTCCAAATTCCGCCCCCAAACCCCCACTTTAGCCGTTACGCCTCACGTCGATGTGGCGCGGCGCTTGCAGTTAGTTTGGGGTGTGAAACCGTTGCTGGTGCTGGATTTGCCGTCCACCGGTCAGACGTTCCAAGCGGCGCTAAGCGTGGCTCAGGAAAAGCAGTTGCTTGGGGAGGGAGATTTGGTGGTGATGACGGCGGGAACGTTGCAAGGTGTTGCCGGTTCCACCGATTTGATTAAGGTGGAAATTGTGACGGCGGTTTTGGGTCAAGGCGTTGGCATTGGGGAAGGGTCGGTTAGCGGTCGCGCTCGAGTGGTGCGCAATCCCAAGGAGGTAGGCGACTTTAGCGCTGGGGAGATTTTGATTGCGCCAGCGACCAATGCCGATTATTTAGATGCTATTCGTAAGGCAGCGGGGATTGTGACGGAGGAGGGGAGTTTGACCAGTCATGCGGCGGTGATTGGTTTGCGTTTGGGCATTCCGGTGATTTTGGGTATGGAGAGGGCGACGGATACCATTCGGGAGGGGGAGATACTGACCCTCGATTCTCAGCGCGGGTTGGTGTATTCGGGCGCGATCGCGCGCGGAACCAGCGATGGCGTAGGAGTCATTTAATTGGGCTTGGGGAGGTTAAGAATGGGTCAAGCAGCGTGTAATGAATGACTATTAATATTCCTCAAGAGAGTTACTCGCTTGAGGATGGATTAAGTTGGGGGCGCGCGATCGCCTAAAAATCGACCCTTCCCTTTCTCAACAAGAGCTATAAATGAGAGGGAGTATCTACGTATAGAAAAATTCCTAGTTGGACTTTATCAATTATTAACTATTAACTCTTAATGATTAATTGATGAAAATGTCGATTAAAACAAACTTCGCACAAGTCGAAAAAGCAGTTACGTTCTACTACGGCCGCCGTACACCAGTTCAAGCCCCGGCACTGGGCACGCCAAATCGCTTCTAGCGTGAGAGTCGAAAGGCTGTCGCTTGTTCGATCGCTCGAATGTTGCTACCTTAGGGCCGTTATTCAAGAGTATGTATGCTTTATCTGTTGGGGTGCGAAGAGTGGAATGAAAGGTTAAGTTGTTTTGGATAACGCTCTAGCTGTCGGGTTTGGAGCGTTTTATATTGCTCTAATTTCATGCTACATTCATGCTACTCAATTGTCAAGGGGGTGGAGGAAAATTTTTCATTGTCCCCAAGGAGTTGCCCCCTTGGAGATGGGTTTAAGTTGGAAGCTGGGGGAGCGCGATCGCGGTTGAGAGAAATGCGATCGCGATCGCTTAAAATAAACTTATCCCCTTCCCAACAAGAGCAATGAACGAGAGAGAGTATCTAGAGATTGAAAAATCCCAAGTTGGACTTTATTCAAAATTTTGCGCTTTGCGGGACGAGCAACTCTTGTGGTATGAAACTGAAGCATTAAGCCACTTTGGATTGAAAAAGTTTCCTTCCATTAGTCGCGATAACTTAATTCGGAAAATTTTTGCAAAATCTAAAAACGATCGATTGATTAAAGAGGAAAACAAAACATATTATATTGCAAATATTATAGCTTATTTAAGGCTAGTTCGACAGTTGTTAACAGAAAACTTTATCGAACAATAATCGCGTGAAGGTGACGGAAGAACTTGTTATTTATAACTACCACCGCGTTTTCCAAAGCTTTCTTTTTGACTCATTATACATTTTGAATAAATACAATAAAAATGTGTCAAAAAAACACGGAGAGTATGGATTATCAATAAACCGAAAGCAGCATCATTTGAGATTCTGGATTTTACACTAGAAGCTGATACTTGTCTTAAAAACTTGTTGCGCGATCGCACACCGCTTCGGAAAAAGCGCCTCCAAAAAGATATGCGAATTGCCGCGATCGCGCTATCGCTCGATGCTACAATTGTCACTCGCAACCACCGAGATTTTTCCCAGGTACCGGGACTTAAAATCGTTATTGGACGCTGTAGCAAACTCTTCATTTGACTGCATTTTTACGTTTAGAGTGAAGGAGAACTCCACGCTGCAAATCTTCTAAATTCTGTTTAATCCATTCATCTTGCCTCGGGGGGATGGTCAAGCATATTGGCGATCGCGTCATCAAAACATAGAGGCATAGCATTGCTATGCCCCTACAGAGAACTGGGGTGCTAGGATTCGAACCTAGGAATGGCGGGACCAAAACCCGCTGCCTTACCGCTTGGCTACACCCCAACGGTGTTGCTCAATTATTGTAGCAGCTTATGAGGGAAAAATGTCAAGTCTTTTGGGCGATCGCGACCTGGTTCTCAGAATTAACCCGATTCAATGAACGCGAGAACTTCTTGAATCGGCGGTTTGCTGCTATCTTGGAGATTCTAACGGCTGCGGAAGATGCTGGAGATAGCCGTTGAGATCGAAGTTAAAGGCCCGAGGGAAACAAAGGGGTAAAATATTGGGTTGGCGATCGCTATAGCTTTCGATCGCCCAAAAGCGCGCTCCTACTGAGGAAGAGTTGAAAAAAATGCGCGATCGCCGATGGCTTCCTCAAAGAGGGTGGGGTTCCCGCGCAATTGGCTTTTCGGTGGTGCGGCGGGCTATTTCATCGGCGGGTGGAAGAGTTAAATTGAAATTATTAGAGTATAAAGAGAAGAAATCGTTAAAACGACTGTGAATTCGCAATAATGGACCCAACCTTTGCACAATGTCCTTTTTGTTTCCAGTAGCCCGCCGGGTATCTCTCCGCGCACTGTTAGTCATTCCCTTCGCGCTCCAACTATTGGGGATAGTCGGTTTAGCGGGCTACGTCTTCGATCGCAACGGACAAAGGGCCATTTCCCAGCTTGCCGATCGCCTGATGGTCAAATTCGGCGATCGCGTTGAGGAACAACTCGACGATCGCATCGCTATTGCCAAAAAACTTAACGAAATGAACGCGCGCGCCATCGCCTCGGGACTCTTCGATTCCAACAACCGCACCCGTTTAGAAAAGTACCTCTGGAATCAGCAACAAACCTTCTCTGTGCGCGCGCTGTCTTACCGCAACCCCAACAACGAATTCACGAGTATTCGCTCTATCGCAGGCAAATCCGTCATCATCGAGCGTTTGCTCCCCGACCTCGATCGCATAGAAGCTTACGCCATCGACAACCGGGGAAACCGCGCGCCGCTACGCGGATCTCTGCGCGATCGCGCCATCGCCATCGACCCAAGTTTCGATGTTCGTTCTCAATCCGAAAACGCCTTCACCTCATCCCTCACCCGTAAAACCCATTGGCAAGTTATCCCCTCTGCTCGCCCTGCAGCTTCCAAAACCGCCATCGCCCTCTACTCACCCATTTTCGACAGCGATCGCGACGGGCGTATCGGACGAGAGCGCGCCCCCATCGGCGAAATCGGAGTTGAAATCGACCTCGACCTCGCGCGCATCTCCAACAGCATTGGAGTGGAGCGAGGTCAAATTTGGCTTGTAGACCGTTCGAGCTTAGTCGTTGCCCGCGCTAGCCCCCGCTCGACTCCAGAAGAGCAACTATCTCCAGCAGCCCAAAATCGAGCTTTTCAGGTTCTCTTAAAATCCCTCAAGGAGCGCGAAATTTCGCTGTCTGCGGTACAAGCGCCCCAACAATATCGCCTTACCCTTCAAGGTCAGTCTCAATTCCTACGCTTCGTTCCTTACCAGGACAAATACGGACTTGACTGGATAATTGTTCTCGTCGTCCCGGAGTCGGAATTGGCAGGACAGCTCGATTTTAGTCGTCGCAATACCATCTTGGTTTGCCTCGTTGCTTTAGCCGTTGCGCTCGCCACCGGTTTGTTAGCGACTCGTCGAATTTCTGCGCCCTTTGCACGCCTAACCCAAGCCGCAAAAGCAATGGCAAAAGGGGATTTGAAGAAAACATTTCCTTCGAGTCGCGTTCGGGAACTCGATGACCTAGCCGAGTCCCTCGACGAAATGGCCCGGCACGTTCAAAAATCCCTAGCCGCACTGCGCGAGAGCGAAGCCGAACTGGAGCAATTTTTACAAGCATTACCCATTGGCGCGATCGCGATCGACTGTTTGGAACAGCCCCACTATGTTAACCCCAGAGCGGTCGAGATTCTCGGCATTGATATTGCCTTGAAGAGCGAGCCCGAACAGTTTTCTCAAATTTATCAAATCTACAAAGTGGGGACGGCAGAAAAATATCCCTGGGAAGAGCTCCCCCTTGCAGTTGCTTTGCGAGGTCAATTCCATCATATCGACGATGCTGAAATCCATCGCGGCGATGAAATAGTTTACCTCGAAGCTTGGGGAACGCCTATTTACGACACCCACGGTCAGATTATTTACGCACTGATTGCTTTTCAAGATATTACCCAACGCAAACAAGCCGAAACATTGCTTGCCGAATACAATAAAGTCCTTGAAGAACAGGTCGAACGTCGCACTCAACAACTCGCTGCAAATAACTTGGAGTTAGAAGTAGAAATTAGCGAACGGCAAGAAGCATTGCGGGAACTTCGGCGCGCCGAGCAAGTTGCGCGAGAAAGCGAGGCCAAATTTTCAGGGATTGTCCGCATTGCAGAAGATGCCATTATTTCTGTAGACGAGCAACAGCGCATTCAACTGTTTAATCGAGGTGCGGAAAAGATTTTTGGGTATGCGGGGGAGGAAGTTCTGGGTCAACCCCTCGATATTTTGCTTCCGCCCGAAATGAGGGCCATTCATCGCCAGCACATTCGCAATTTTGGTATCGGTCTTGAACGAGCTTATCAGGGAATGGGAAAAAGCGCGCGCAACTCCATTCGAGGACGGCGCAAAAATGGCGAGGAATTTCTGGCTGAAGCGTCGATTTCTAAGTTACATCTGAGGAATGGCACGATTTATACCGCGATTCTTAACGATATTTCGGAACGCCAGCGCATTGAGACGGCGCTGCGTCAAAGCGAACGGCGGTTTAGGAGTGCGTTTGAAACCGCAGCCATTGGCGTAAGTTTGATTTCTCCCGAAGGTCGGTTTCTACAGGTTAATGCTTCGCTCTGCGAGATGTTGGGCTACTCGGAGACGGAGTTGCTGGCGATGAATTTTCAGGATATTACTTACTTGGAGGATATTGAGGTCGATCTGCAATATATTCAACGGACGCTTTCGGGGGAGATTCGGTTTTTCGATACGGAAAAGCGCTATTGGCACAAAAATGGTACGCTCATTTGGACTAGAGAAACGGCGGCTTTGGTACGAGATGAAAATAATTTGCCCCTGTATTTGATTGCCCAAATCCAAGATGTGAGCGATCGCAAGGCGGCTGAGGTGGCTTTGCAGGAGAAGGAGGAGTATTTGCGGCTCGTCCTCGACAATATTCCCCAACAGGTGTTTTGGAAAGATACTCATTTGGTTTTCCAAGGATGCAATGCGAATTGGGCAATGGCTGCGGGATTGGAAAATTCGAGCGAGATTGTGGGGAAGACGGACTACGATTTGCTGCCGAACCCCGAACTGGCTAAAACGTTCCGCGATCGCGATCGCGAAGTGATTGAAAGGGGCGAACCCGAGTTGCACGTTTTGGCTAAGAAAATTCGCTCCGGTCAAGATGGGGAGGCGGTTTGGCTGGATATGAATAAAATTCCGATTCGCAATGCCCGAGGTGAAGTTATCGGAATTTTGGGGGTTTTGGAGGATATTACGTTGCGCAAGCAAGCTGAAGAAGCACTTCGTCTCGAACAGCAAAAAACCGATCGCCTGTTGCGCAATATTTTACCCGAAGCCATCGCCGAACAACTGAAACAAAGCCCTAACGCCATCGCCGAACAATTTGATAATGTGTCGATTCTCTTTGCCGATATTGTCGGTTTTACGCCCCTTGCTGCTTCGATGTCGCCGACGGCTTTAGTGGAGTTGCTCAATCAAATTTTCTCCCGCTTTGATGCACTGGCCGAAGAGCGCGGTTTGGAGAAAATTAAAACCATTGGCGATGCTTATTTAGCGGTTGGCGGACTCCCGCTTCCTAAACCCGATAGCGCAGAAGCTGTGGCAGAAATGGCCCTGGGAATGATCGAGGCGATCGCCAATTTCAGAAACGCTCGAGGCGAAGCACTTTCGCTGCGCGTGGGGATCAATACGGGATCGGTGGTCGCTGGAGTCATCGGTCAGAAAAAGTTTATCTACGATTTGTGGGGCGATGCAGTTAATATTGCTTCGCGCATGGAATCTTCGGGTTTGCCGGGTCGCATTCAAGTGACTGCACCCACTTACGAACGGTTGCGGGAAGGCTATGAATTTGAAGAGCGGGGTATTGTTTCGGTTAAGGGGCGAGGAGAAATGATGACCTATTGGTTAGTCGGACCGAAGGGGACTAATTCACTTCGGAATAATGAATAATGAATAATGAATAATGAATAATGAATAATGAATAATGAATAATGAATAATGAATAATGACCGCGGAAGGTGGTGAATGCAGGCACTCCTTCGGACAACTTACAGCAATTGTAGGAGGGGCTGTGTGCGGGTAGGGATTCTCGGTGCGTCCGCACCTTGTAAGCCCCGTGAGACCTCTCTGGCGCGTGTCCCTTTCTTCCTTTACGAAGAGATATTAGACCCAATTAGTCAATTATTAATTGACGATCGCCATAAACCATTCCCCCTGTCAAGGAGTATCAATTATCGATCGCCTTGCTTAAATCCATCCGATCCGAGTCAGAGGCCAAAACCGAAAAACAGCGCGACCGATGGCATTTTTTTCGGGTAAGAATCCCCAAATATGGGAATCATTGCTATTGTTGCGATTGTCTCCCATCACAAACAAGGTCTGTTCGGGAACTCGGACGGGTTTGAGGTCGTAATTTGGGGCTTCGGCGATATAGTTTTCCACTAAAGCGCGGTCGTTGATATAGACGGTGCGATCTTTAACTGCAACGGTTTGACTCGGTTCGCCGATCGCGCGTTTAATGAAAGCTTGGTTGGGTTGATAGCCTAAGAGTTGTAACTGGGGCGGCGGTTCAAAAACGAGAATGTCGCCGCGTTTGGGGGGATGGAAATGATACGAAATCTTTTCCACAACCACGCGATCGCCGACTTCCAAGGTCGGAAACATTGAATCTGAGGGGATATAGCGAGGTTCGGCGATAAAAGCGCGAATGGCTAAGGCCATTACCAACGCGATCGCCACCACTTGCGCATTACTCTTGACTTGTTGCCAAAACGTCGATTTTTCTGAATTTTCGGGCGTTTCTTGAGAGTCTTCGCCCTTGGCGGTTAAAGGTTTATCCTGGGAATTCATAAAAGGGCAAAACGAGCGTACATTATCTATTGATTAGGATGATTACTATTTATTCTGATGTTGGCTGTAGTTTGTACCCGTAGGTCATTGTCAACATACAAGCATTATACCTTGCATAGAGTACAATGCTGTATAAATATTATATGTATTTGCTAATTTCCGGGGTATCGAAACCCCTCTATTCGCTTGAGGAAGTCCATGTATTCCCTGCCCTAAAACATTGCTCGTTTGAACAACTCTCTCGTTTTTGGGGACGGGGTTTTATCATACCAGTTTCCATTCATTAGCGCCCTACTTAGGGCTTGCTGCACAAAGCTGAAACCCTTTAATCAATGCGAGCGAGGTGCATTAGAGTTGCTTACATCTTCGCTCTTCGGCGGGAAAAATTCATTTCTGTTCTCGTACTGCGATCGGGGAAATCGTACTAGCTCCCCTGCTCCCTAACTCTCGCGCCATTCGCACGAGCGCTTTGTTGTTCGCCGTACCGCTTGTCGAAGAGATTGAAAAACATTAATCGTAACTCATTTTATCATTTATTGATAAATATCCCAAAGCGAAACATGGCGAATTCGATCCAATTCCTGAATATTCTGTTCTGCCAATTGCATTTCTTGGTAGTAATATTGCATCGATTTCCAATCTGCCGAAGGATCGAGTTTTTGCCATTGTTCTAAACAGTAGCGGCGGTGTTTTTCGCACTGAACTCGTTCGAGAGCGGCAACTGCAGCGCGAATTAAGAACTGCGAACGTTCCAAGTCTTGTTCTGTGCGTTCGTCGAGGTGTAGAAAATGAGAAATTTGCGATATTTTTTCGGGCGTTTGAATGCTAAGTTGCTGGAGTTTCGCAATCAGCTCGTTTCCCGCTCCCACAAAAGGACCGTCTCTATCAAAAAACGGTGCTGAATCTCCATTGGCGTGTATCCATTCTTGCTTTGTTGAAAGAGCTGCCGAGTCAAAGGAGAGCAACTGTCGCCACAAAAATCGATGGTGCGAAAGGCTGAAAAGTAAGTCTTTTTCTTCTAAAGCGTCAATAATTGTCGATCGCGCTTGGGGACAATGAATATAGATTAAAAGCAGTAAAAATTCGGCACGTTCCAAGAGATTGCGTTCGGTTTTAACCTGTTGGAGTTGCGTTTTCTTAGCCGTAGTGGTATCTTTGCGCCCGTGCCGAGGAGAAGGCTTTTTGTTGGGTTTCTTAAGTTCTGCTAGCAGGTTTTGTACGTAAAGGGAGATGAGTCGGGAGTCGCCTTGACTCAACAATTCCGCACAATATCTAACATAATACGTCCGTTTTGGGGCATCTGTAATGCGCTCGAGGATGCTAACCATATTTTGCACGACTCGCTCAAAACTATCGGCTTGTTTGAGATCGCAGTTGCTAAGGATTTGCTGAATTTGCCAGTCAATCCACAACGGCGCGCGAACCAGTGCGTCGCGATACATTTGTGCTGCATCGGCACTCTTGTGGAGAAATTCGTCGGCATCTTTGCCATCGTCGAGGTGGAGAACCCGCAGTTGGACTTCTCCGGCGTAGATAAGGGAGTCGATTTCCGCGATCGCGCGCTGGGTGGCTGCAACTCCGGCGTTATCGCCATCAAAGTTAAAGATAACTTGTTTGGACTGGGTGTAGCGCAGGAGTTTGTGGAATTGTTCGCGCCGCATGGCGGTACCCAGGGAGGCGACGGCGTTGGCGATGCCTGCCTCGTGTAGCGCGATCGCATCGAAATATCCTTCTACGACAATGGCACAATCTTCCGAAGAAATCGCGCGTTTTGCCTTATCGATGGCAAATAACGTCTTCCCTTTATCAAATAACGGCGTTTCGGGGGAATTCAGATACTTCGGCATCTCTTCCCCAAGAGAACGACTGCCAAACCCAATCACTCGTCCTTGTGCGTCGTTAATGGGGATAGCGAGGCGATCGCGAAAATAATCAATATATCCCTCTCCTGTCTTGCGCTTCTTAATCAACCCCGCCTGTTCGACAACTTGCACGCTATAGCGCTTCGTCTCTACCAAATACCGATACAACGTTTCCCATCCCTGGGGTGCGTACCCCAACCCAAATTGCCGAATTGTTTCTTCCTTCAACTGTCGCGTTTGTTTGAGATAATTAAGCGCTGTTTCTCCTTGAGGTTGCAAAAGTGCGTGTTGAAAAAAAGCCGCTGCCACCGCCACAATTTCATACAATTGCTCGCGTAAAGATAACTCGCGCTGTAACTCTGCCGACTGTTCCCGTTCGAGAGTTCGGATCGAAACTTGATAGCGGCGCGCCAGTTCGAGGAGAACTTCTGGATAAGAACTCTTCCCAATTTCCATTAAAAAGCTAATGGCATTTCCCCCAGCCTGACAGCCAAAACAATAATACATTTGTTTAGCCGGACTGACGCTAAAACTGGGAGTTTTTTCCGAGTGAAACGGACACAATCCAAGGTAATCTTTGCCCCGCTTGCGCAAAGAAACATACTCCTGAACGACATCGACGATATCAATGCGCTGTTTGATTTCGTCGATGGTGTCTGGGTGTAGGCGAGGGATGTCCATTTTTTGGGTTTTAGGTTTTGAGTTTTAGGGATTAGGTTTATAACTCTTCAATTTTTGCAAGCAATTCCTTAAGATCGTCATGTTTTTCGATATCCACTTTAGGGATGGCCCAATCAAAGTAATTCTTTAGAGAAATATAGCTATTGTTTTGATTTTGCATCATTTTTTGCAAATCTTTCCCTTGAAACCATATAAAATACTCTTTCTTTTCCCAAAATTCTTTTCGCTTAAACTTGTCCCGGTACTTTCCAAGACTTTCCTCAAATTTTTCTTGAGTAACTTCCGCAACAGCTTGACTAAATTGACTAATTAAGCTTTTAGCT
Organism: Cyanobacteriota bacterium; assembly: GCA_034189065.1. GTDB lineage: Bacteria > Cyanobacteriota > Cyanobacteriia > Cyanobacteriales > Spirulinaceae > FACHB-1406. The sequence goes on along the minus strand of JAXHVQ010000011.1, from coordinate 21,547 downwards.
TCAGTTTTACAGTCTGGCAAGGTAAGAGAAGAGGGTAAGTTTCCACTACTACCTGTCCATGTAGTGGTAAGCTGTTTTCGTGCTGCACTGAGCCGAACTAAATCGCCTAATGCCCATCGCACTGCCTGGTACTCTCTTAGCTTTCTTGCACTCGTTTCGATCCATTGAGCTATCGCTTCGATTCCTGGGGAATTTCCGTGTCCCCACTTAGAATTCGGGTTTTCCTCCTTCTCTTCATATTTTACACCCCAATACTGATGAATCAACTCGGCATCGAGAAGATAGTTTTCTACGCAAGTACGGTGAGTCATATAAGCGAGGAGTTTCCCTTGCTTGTTAACTTGCTCAATAAGTCGTACACTCTCCGGAGGCTCTGCATCAAAATCGCGATCGCGAAAAACTAGAAATTTTGGACTTCCTGCATTTTTTTCAGAAAAATAGCCTCGAGCAAACGTTGAAAAATTGAATTTACTGCCCGCAGGAACAATTGTTAGTTCGTTTTCAGATGAATTTTCAAATATTTTATTCAGCAATCTAAAATCTAGGCTACTTTCTTTGCCTTCACAAAAAATAACCTTTCCGCTAACAACACTCACAATTACACCTCTAACCGATAAATATAAGCTTCAGGAACGAGCTGTTCTATGTAATCGGAGTGAGTTGTAATAATAAATTGATTATTATTTCCTAGTTTTGGCAAAGCTCTAAGGAGTGCCTGTTGCATTGGCGGATGTAAATGTAATTCTAGTTCGTCTATTAAAATCACTGAATTATGAATATTCCAATTAGCAAAATCTACTAATATTGGAAAAATAGAACGTTCGCCTCCAGACATTTCGGAGATTTCGTACTGATTTTTCCCATCATAAAGATAGAACCAAGGCTCGCTAAGAAGATCGCCTACTTGTTCTCGAAGAACAGGCCCTTCAAAACTGCGTTTCGGAAAAACAGTTTGATAGAATTTTTCTATTTCGGCGTATACATCTTTTTGCCCTGGACGTTGCAATTTAGTCTTTCCCGATTGGATATTTTGGTGGATTTGTTGCCATTTTGATAAGCGATCGCGTAAAATATTATCAGTGATTTCAATAACTTGACTGCGATCTTCAGTGGTTAAGCTTGTTGAGGTTCGTTGCTCGGTATACCATAATATTGTTCCAACTCGCTCAAACATTTGAAACCCTTCAGAACGAAGGAGTTGTTTTGCATATTCTCGCCCTTTGAACTGAAAAAATCCTGCATCTGTATCTGCAATAACGCGCTCCCGATTCCATTGAAGAGAGGCTGTATAGCTTTCAGCAGGAGAAATGGGTAAATTACGCCCCATTTGCTGCAATTTTTGGTGAAATTCTTGAATCGCTTGAATTTCGGGTTTGGAAAATTGCACCTGTAAGTTAACTTCGGGTTCAAAGCGCCCCCAGTTCTTGCCAAGCAGTTCGTAGTTATAACCCGCCCAATCTAAATCTAAAAGACTTGGTAAGCGCCCAGTCGCAACCCCTAACGTTGCCGCAATTGCTTGCAGAACACTTGTTTTCCCTGCACCATTCATGCCGATTAAAACAACAAGATCCCGCGCCAGTCCAGTTTCAGGATGAGTAAAATCTAGATTGTAATCCCGAAATTTCTTAAAGTATTTGAGTTGAAGCGATCGCACTTTCATGGCACGTTCCCTCGCAGCGAATAAAATCCGTTTATAATGAATAATGAAAACTACTTCTAGGGATTCTCCTGCACGCAGCACCTTGTAAGCCCCGCGAGACCTACGAGCGCCTGTGTCCTTTTGTTCCTTTACGAAGAGGTCTTGGAGCCAATTATTAATTATTAATTATTAATTGATATTGTACCTCAGATGGGAAACGAGGGGGATTTTCAACTGATGCCAAGGGACGATTAACCGCCGCACTTGGTACCGTCAGGTAAAATGGTTCCAACTAAGATTGCTCCTGTCATTTTGACAAACCATTTATTCCCCGAACCCACTTTAGCGCCGCTTAAATCGGCACCGCTTAAATCGGCACCGCTTAAATCGGCCCCAATTAAGTTAGCTTCTTTGAGATTGGCATTTCTGAGATTAGCTTCGAGGAGGTTGGCGCGGAAAAGTTTCGCTTGATAAAGATTGGCTCCTTCGAGATTAATGCGATGCAAAAAACCGTCGCTTAAGTCGGCACGAGTGAGATCGGCATTGCTTAAGTTGCGGCGCGACAAATCTTTTTCCTTTAAGTCCATGCTACTAAAATCTCTACCGCTTAAATCGGGATCGGAACGGTAGGTGCGAGAGTGGGGGGAAAAAGGAGCGGCGGAACGCTGACGGCTCGAGGCGTTGGAGTTAACGTTCGGCGGCGCTTGTTCGGAGTAGCCGTTGTTGTAGGTGGAGTTGGAGTTGGAATAGGGCGATCGCGTTTGTTGCCGATTGTCATCGCTGTAAGTCGAACGCGATTGTTGGGAATAGCTGTTGTTGTAAGGCGATCGCGATTGTTGGGAGTAGTCAGAGTGCGCAGAGTGGGAATAGGCAGAGCGCGATGGTTGGGAATAGCCGTTATTATAAGGCGATCGCGATGGTTGGGAGGAACGAGGGGAAGCGCTCGCCGAGGAACGCGCTGATGGGGAACGCTGAGATTGATGGGCGCGCAATTGTTCGCGCGCTTCGTTAATGGCTTTGAGTTTGTCCTGAGCTTTTTGTTGCAGTCTCGGGTTATCTTGAGGGATGCGATCGGGATGCCAGACAAACACCAAATCTTTATAGGCTTGGTTCACCTCTTCGAGAGAGGCTCCCGGCTCCAATCCCAGCACTCGGTAATATTTCGCCAAATCGTCCATCAGCATCAACTTTCCCTCTTTGGCTCATTGTGCCACAATACTTCCTACCATTGTCGTACCCAAATCGCGATCGCGGTGTGAAAATATTCCGAAGATTTGTGTAGGGTTTTCCTCACTCTCGTGTCTATTTTGGATAAAAAATACAGAAGATGCAAAAGCTGCGTCTTCTGTACTTATTCCTGATTCCGCTGTCAGAGTTCTATCCTGCCCGATAGCGGTCTCTTTTTTCTAATTCCAAATTGAACGAGGACGTATCGCCGTTGGTTTGAGAACTCGCGATCGCGCGCATCCCCTCTAATGTCGCAATCATGTTGTGGGGATCCATGAACATCACTTTGCTGCTGTCGCTGCTGCCGATGGTTTTCCCCATGTCCATATAATTTTGGGCAACGAGGTACTGCAAGGCTTCCATCATTCGGGGATCGCTCTTGAGTCTATCGGTGACGATATCTAAGGCTTTTGCAGTGGCTTGCGCCTTCAAAACTTCCTGTTGCGCTTTGGCTTCGGCGTTGAGGATGGCTGCCTTTTTCTCGGCTTCGGCTTGCAACAGTTGAGATTCCGCGCGACCTTTGGCAGAGTTAATGGCAGAGTCGCGTTCCCCCTCCGAGTTTAAAATCGCAGCCCGTTTCTTGCGATCGGCCGCCATTTGCAGTTCCATCGATTCTTGCACGGTTTTTGAGGGAACGATATCTCGCAATTCTACCCGCGTCACTTTCACGCCCCAGGGATCGGTTGCTAAGTCCAACTCGCGCAATAAAATTTCATTAATTTCGCTGCGGGCCGTAAAAGTTTGATCCAGTTCTAATTTTCCCATCTCCGAGCGGATTTGCGTTAAGACCATATTGACGAGCGCGTCGCGCAAGTTTTCGACCTTGTAGTACGCTTTGTACATATCCATGATCCGCCAGTAGACTACGGCATCGACGCTAATGGAAACGTTATCCTTGGTGATGCACGATTGGGGCGGAACGTCAAGCACTTTTTCCCGAATCGTTTCTTTGTAAACAATTTTATCGACGAAGGGCGTAACAAAATTCAAACCCGGTTCGAGTTTCTTTTTGTAACTGCCCAGGCTTTCAACCAAATATTCGTTCTTTTCATTGACAATTTTGACCGTACCCGCCAAGGTAGAGCCGCCTAAAGCTAAGAGGACTAATAAAAACAACTGTTCCATTGTTCGATCTCCTGTAATTTGATTTTCAACTTAAGAATGCAAAATGTTGTGAGGCATGATGATGAGGGTATTGCCTTCGCGTCCGACGATGTAGACCGTTTCGCCTTTGCCGATCGCCCTGTCCTCCAAATCGCACCTCGCACGCCACGAGTTTCCCTCGTACAAGACTCGTCCGGTTTTTCCTGGAGGAATTTCAGTTAAGGTTTCTCCTTGGGAGTCCTCGCCCGCGATCGTCGTCGGACGTTTGGGCGAAAGGTAGCGCCGCGACAGGGCAACTAAGATAACTGAAAAAACCAACCACAGGGCGACTTGGAGGGTGAAAGGAAGACCCGGAACCAACAGACAAACCCCCGCCACCAACAAAGCGCCGAGACCCATCATGAACTCGATAAAGGCGGTGGGGAAGAAAAACTCCATCAAACACAGAATCGCGCCAGCCACACTCCACACCAGCGTCGGACTGAGAGCGTAAATTGAGGGAGTGGAAGCCAAAAACGGTAAAGTCAAAAGCGCATTGGCGGCACTCGCGGGAGCGCCCTTGATTCCCATTGTTATTAAATCCATAAACCCGTTATTAACCTAATAAAATGTGCATCCAAAAAGATTTAAAATGGCGGGTGGGAAAATCCAAGAGAATTTACCGTTGCGAGCTGTGGGTCCGAGCCTGATAGCCCTAATCTACAAAATCCCCCACGCCTATTCCCGAAAATGCTTGGGAAAAATTAAGATCGCCAGCGAGTTACTAAAATTTTTAAGTCTCCTGAATTTTCCCCCTTGCCTCTATCCTAAACTCGATGCACCGGAGATGGGGAGGTGGGGAGATGGGGAGGTGGGGAGATGGGGGAGATGGGGAGTGGGGGAGAGCGGGGGATGGGGGGATGGGGAGACGGGGAGTGGGGGAGACGGGGTGACGGGGAGAGGGGATGATGGTGAAAATTACTGTTTACTGATAGCTGATAACTGACGGCTGACGGCTGAATGCTTACAATCAATGACCAATGACTAATGACAAACGACAAATGACCAATGACAAGGGACCAATGACCAATAACAAACCCATGACAAGCGAGCTGCAAACCAACACCTATCTTTGGGCAGCGCATCCTGCCGCCGCTCAGTTTTTGTTCCCCCAACGAGTGGGCGATCGCTTTGCGGTTCTCGCTCCACAAATTTGGCAGGATACGACCCCTCATTTAACTTTACCCCTTCCCCAACCCATCCCGGAAAATGTCATTCCTTATTTGCAACTGTTTTCCAAGAGCCTGCACGTACCGGAAGTTTACGGTTTGTGCGAGGTGGAAGGAGAATCGATCCTTTTGTTGCGCAACGCTCCTATCGACCGGCAAGGCAACCTTTATCCGACGCTTCAACAAGCTTGGTTCGACGCTTCGCCAACGCGCCAATTGTATTGGTTGTGGCAGATTTTAAACCTGTGGACGGTTTTGGCAGAGTGGGGAGTCGCTGGGAGCGTTTTGGTCGGGGAGAATGTGCGCGTGGAAGGTTGGCGAGTACGGTTGCGGGAACTGGTCAGCGATCGCATCCTTTCCCCCAATGTTAGCGCCGTCCGCCCCAGCAGCACAGCCTCGGGCGTGACGATGGTTGACGCGCCGGTGAAGGGGGGTTTGCCCCAACTGGGGGAAAGTTGGGAACCGCTTCTATCTTCGGCAAGTCGGGAGATCCAGCCTTTTCTCGAAGAAATTGTTGCGGGATTGAAAACCGAAGGCGTTCCCCTCAAAAGTATTGCCAACGCCCTTAATGAAATTTTACTCAGCCAAGGGGCGAAACAACCGCTCTCGGTGCGCGTTGCGGGGAACAGCGATCGCGGCCGCTTGCCCAGTCACAATGAGGATAGTTTTTATCCGGCGGCGACGGATTTTGTCGTTGATGGAGCAAGTTTGCCCGAGCGCCTCAGTTCTCATTTATTTATGGTTTGCGACGGTATTGGCGGTCACGAAGGTGGCGAGGTAGCCAGTCATATGGCAGTTCAGTCTATTAAACTACAAGCGCGATCGCTTTTGGTGGAATTGCTCGAAGACCCCAAGGTAATGACCCCCGAGTTGGTGGAGGAACAATTGGCGGCTATTGTGCGCATTGCTAATAATGCGATCGCGGCGCGCAATGACGAACAAGGACGTTCGTCGCGGCAGCGCATGGCGACAACCTTAACGATGGCTTTTCAACTGCCCCAGCAAATTGCCCTACCCGACTCCAAGTCCAGCAACGGTCACGAACTCTACATCGCCCACGTCGGGGATAGTCGCGCCTATTGGATTACGCCCAACTATTGTCAGCAGTTGACCGTTGACGACGATGTTGCCGCGCGCGAAGTTCGCGCCGGACGCAGCTTATACCGAGAAGCGCGCGCTGCTGCGGGCTCCGAGGCGCTGACCCAGGCTTTGGGGACGCGCAGTGCCGATTCTCTGCGTCCGACGGTGCAGCGCTTGATTGTGGAAGAGGACGGCGTATTGTTGTTGTGTTCCGACGGAATGAGCGATAGCGGGGTTTTAGAGGATTCTTGGCAAGCCTTCGTACCGCCGGTCATTCGGGGTCAGATTTCCCTCGATTCTGCGGTAGAAGCGCTGATTCGGCGGGCGAATGAGAAAAATGGTCGGGACAATATTTCGGTGGTTGCGGCGTTTTATAGCGTGTCTCCTCAACCGCCAGTGTTGGTGAATTTGGCTGAGTTGCCCAAAAGTGAGGTGGATGTAGAGGAGGGGATGGAACTCGAGCCGCCGTTGGCAATTCGCGATCGCGCTGTGCCAGTGCCAGAGGAAGGCGAAGCAATGGACGTTGGGGATGGTGTTGCGCCCGAGGAAACCGAGATTGAGGAGACAATAGAGGGGGAGAAATTTACCTTTTCTCTCAATCAGTTGAGTTGGGGCGTTAAGTTAGTTTTGTTAGTCGTCGCGATCGGAGTTTTTGCAATTTTGCTCCGTTGGTCGGTCGATCCGGTCCCCCAACAAGAGCAACCGTCTTCTTCGCCTGCGCCGGAGAGTGTTGAGGAATAGAATTTTGGGTTAATAACAATTAAATTGTTCATTTTAATCTTAAAGTTTAGTTCATTGGCGCTCTTCTTCTGCCTGGAAAAATTCTAAACCATTGCACGGGGTTAGCAATAGACACGCCGAGCAAAGCTTGATTCGCTAATGCTCTTCGTAATAGACGGTCATCAGTCGTTAAAAAAATATCGAGCTGAGCTGACTCAGCGTAGCTTAAATGCAGTGCATCGAAAGGCTTGAAGTTTAATAGAAATGAGCGATAAACCGGTTGACAATTCAGCACAATAACGCCATTTCCTAATCCTGTTATGCCTGTAGTTCAGCCCAAATATCCTCTAGGCTCAATGTCCCTAACCACTGATGGCGATCGCGGGTGTAATTCCCCGCGCCCGAGTCAAATTGCTTAATGAATCTTACGGCATCCACGTAACCTAATGCCGCAATTAGGGCTGCAAAGCCTTTTTGGTTGAGTTCCACTGGGGTCATATTAGTCGCATACCACTGCTCCATATACGCTCATTTTACTGATAAGTGCAATTATTGCACTCAAGTGTTTCGTGTTTTCATCCCTCATAGGGTTCGGAAGTGGGGTTTTGTGGACTGTCTGCACAATATATTGACGGGGGCAAGTATTGGTTCGTGTAAAGAGCTTTACGCAAATATTCTGGCAGACTGCCCGAATGAGATTTTAACAGGAGTAAACAGGGCATATTAAACTTGCCTGCCGTTATCGAGGAACGCTTGACTCGGTGACTTACCAAAAACGGTATCCCCTACTCTCCCATTGGTGTAAGACTTCCACCACTCCAACCCAAATGCTATATCATCGAAAGTGACTTGAACCCGTTATAATCGCTCAAACCCATAAAATCCGCGAAGTGCAAACATGGATACAAAAACCTTTAAACGCAATCTCAATAGCTCAGAACGCTACCACCGTAAAGGATTTGGGCATCAAGAAGAAGTAACCGCCGCCCTCAATACCGAATATCAAAGTACCCTTATTCAAGAAATCCGAGACAACAACTACCGCCTCCAACGCGGTAATGTCACTATCCGTCTCGCCCAATCTTTCGGTTTTTGCTGGGGAGTAGAACGCGCCGTCGCAATGGCCTATGAAACGCGACAGCATTTCCCCACCGAACGCATTTGGATTACTAACGAAATCATTCACAATCCCTCTGTTAATCAGCGCTTGCGGGAAATGAATGTCGATTTTATTTCCGTCATCGAAGGTGAAAAGGACTTTTCTGGAGTTGACGCGGGCGATGTGGTCATTTTACCCGCTTTTGGGGCCAGCGTCAGCGAGATGCAACTGCTCGATCGCAAGGGCTGTACGATTGTGGATACGACTTGTCCGTGGGTGTCCAAGGTTTGGAATTCGGTTGAAAAGCACAAGAAACGCGATTATACGTCTATCGTTCACGGCAAGTATAAGCACGAAGAAACGGTGGCGACGACTTCTTTTGCTAATAAATATTTGGTGGTTCTCAACTTAGAACAAGCTCAATTTGTTGCCGATTATATTTTGAGCGGCGGCGAGAAGGAAGTGTTTTTAGAAAAGTTCAAGAATGCTCATTCCGAAGGCTTCGATCCCGATATCGATCTAGATCGTATTGGCATTGCCAATCAAACCACAATGCTCAAAAGCGAAACCGAACATATCGGGAAACTATTCGAGCGGACGATGATGCAAAAATACGGTCCGGTTGAATTAAACGAGCATTTCATGAGTTTTAATACAATTTGCGATGCGACTCAAGAACGGCAAGATGCAATGTTTGAGTTGGTGGAAGAAAAGATTGCGTTGATGGTGGTGATTGGGGGATATAATTCGTCCAATACCACGCACTTACAAGAAATTGCGATCGCGCGCAATATTCCCTCCTACCACATTGACAGTGCCGCGCGCATTGATGTCGCCCGCAATCAAATCGAACACAAACCCCTCGGAAAAGACTTAGAAATTCGGGAGAATTGGTTGCCAGACGGAGAAATTACTGTTGGCGTAACTTCTGGGGCATCCACGCCTGATAAAGTAGTGGAAGAGGCGATCGCGAAAATCTTTGAAACCAAAGCCAAGAACTAATACGAAATCCTAGAAGGGTTGCACTTCGGAGACGGGGAGACGGGGTGACGGGGAGAGCGGGAGAGCGGGAGAGTAGGAAAGGTTTACTGGTAACTGATTACTGGTAACTGATTACTGGTAACTGGTTTTCCTTTTCTCCACCAAACAAATTCCCTCAATTTGCATCGACTTATCGAGGGCTTTCGCCATATCGTACAGCGTTAGCGCCGCAACCGAAACGGCGGTAAGGGCTTCCATTTCCACCCCCGTTTCGGCTTTGGTAATTACAGAAGCGCGAATTTCGTAGCCGGGAAGTTGGGGTTGGGGATCGATTTGGACTTCGATTTTGTGGAGAGGGATGGTATGACAAAGGGGGATTAATTGAGGCGTTTGTTTAGCTGCCATAATTCCCGCCAGCTTCGCCGTCCCCAACACATCTCCCTTGGGGGCATTTCCCGCCGCGATCGCGGCCAAGGTCTCAGCCGCCATCCGTACCCTCCCCGACGCGATCGCCTGTCTGCGAATCGCCGGTTTTCCAGACACATCAACCATTTGGGCTTGTCCAGTGGAATCTAAATGAGTGAGTTGAGTAGAAAAGTCTTGCGTCATTGGTATATGATGGGCTATACTGATAAGTCGTTGGAAACAGCGAACATTCGGGGCCTGTAGCTTAGTGGATTAGAGCGTGTGGCTACGGACCACAAGGTCGGGGGTTCGAGTCCCTCCAGGCCCGTTAAATAAAGTGTAAGCGCGAGTTCTAAAGAATTGGAACCCGCGTTTTCAATTGTAGGAATCTGCAAATAGGTTTTAGGCTTTAGGTTTTAGGTTTTCAACCTCCAATGGGATAGCTGAAACCCAGAACTCATAACCCAAAACTCATAACCCAAAACTCATAACCCAAAACTCATAACCCTGAACCCTGAACTCTGAACCCTGAACCCTGAACTCTGAACTCATTGCGACCTATCGCCATCGAGAGCATAAACGTCCTTAGCGCGTCCGGTGGCAAAGCGCAGCGACAAATCCAACGTTTCGCTCGATCGCGTCAAAAAAATAAACAGCGCAAAAAAGGCAATCCCTCCTACCAAATTGTACAACCCCCGATAACCCAACGGTTCGGCGAGAAAGCCCAAAACCGGTCCGGCAAGGGCCACGCCGAGGTCGAACCCGCCAATACAAACCGCATACACCAAACCCCGTTCGTCCATCGTCGAACGGTCCGACACCAGGGCGATGATTACTGGAATGAGAACGCCGCCGCCTAATCCTTCGAGAAAAGCGGCAACCAGGAACTCAGCGGGAGAAAAGGCGCGAGAGAGAGTCAGCATTGAGGAGCCATAAAAAACTAAACTGAGACTGATAAACAATCCTCGTCCGTAGCGATCGGAAGCGCGCCCGGTAACGAGACGACCGATAAACGAGGCGATCGCGCGCGCCATATAAAATAAACCTACATTAAGATCGATACCAACCTCCTTTACAAACAGGGGCAAAAAGGTTATCAACGTCCCAAAAATTAACCCCACGCACAACATAACCGCCGTCGGTACCCGCAGCGCCGGACTAACCAGCAATTGCCAAAACTGACCTTTTACCGGGGAGTCGCCCTTATCCAAAGATGCAACTTTCGCTTTTTCTTCCTTCACCCGACTCGCCAACCCTAACGCCAAAAATCCCGCTATAGCCGAAGTCAGAAATGCAGGGGCATAACCCGCCGCTTCCCCGATATATCCTCCCACCAGCGGTCCCATCGACATCCCAATGGGAACCACCAAACTCATATACCCAATGACTTCGCCTCGCTTATCGGCAGGGGCAATATCCACAACCAGCGCGCTGTAGCCCGTTGTAAATGCTGCAATACTGATGCCGTGAAAGGCGCGCAATGCCATCAACAGCGGGATTGGCTGGAACAATAAGTAACCCAAAGGCGCAATTCCCGCCACCGCCGTCCCAATTAACACGACAATTTTTCGTCCGCGTTGGTCCGCCATGCGTCCGAGTCGCGTCCTCGAAAGCAACAAGCCGATGGCAAAGCCACCCATGACAATTCCGACTTGGGACTGTACCGATAGCAGAAACGAAAAGGGTCCCCAGTCGATTTGCCGTACCCCCGGACTGATTTCTTCGATGTAGGCTGGAAGCACCGGCAATAACGAAGTCATGCTCAACCAAAATGATAGACCCGCCGCGAATAAATAACACAGAGCAAGTCGCTTTTGTGGCTGTAGCGTCATCAAAACTTTCACGGTACGTAAACACCCTTTTAAAATACTTTTGCGAGCCAATTTTGACTTGCTTTAATATTCTTAACATTTTTTGACAAATTGCGCCTCTACCCTGCCAATGGAGCTTTCCCGCCTCCATCGTTCCCGATCGCACCTGGAAAATAAGGGAGAAATTCGGAATTTTTTCACTTATCTTAGAAGGAACATAAGCGTAAAAAACGCCGTCTTTATTTAAGGCGCGATTGGTCACAGGAAAGAAACACGAATGATACCCAAAAAATACTTATTTACGAATCGATTTGCAACTGCCGTATTGAGTTTGAGTTTAGTGGCGATCGCGACTCCCAATCCCTTTATGCAAGGGGGCAAGGGGGTTGCTTTTGCTCAACCAAATGGCTCTCCGATTTTGCAAGAGGAGGGCGTTTTAGAGGAAGGGGATACGGTTTTGGAAGAAGACGGTAGCTTATACGATATTTATACTTTTGAAGGGAGTGCGGGCCAATCGGTTGTCATTGCGGCGGAAAGTTCCGATTTTGACACCTACGTACTGGTAGCGGACTCCGAAGGCAATATTTTAGGTGAAAATGACGATATTAGCGAGGAGGATACCAATTCGAGGTTGGAGGTGACTTTGCCGAGTGACGGTACGTATAATGCGATCGTCAATGGGTTTGAGGCGAGCGATCGCGGTAGCTATATTTTGACAATTAGCGAGTAATTATTAGTCATTTTTCATTTGTACGAGGTGCAAGAGATCCCCCCTAACCCCCCTTTTTTAGGGGGGAAACAGATGAGGGGGAACCGGATCTCATAAGGGGGAGTCAAGAGGGGGTTCGCTGTTTTTTTGACGGGGACTTGAAGCTGAAGAGCGTACCTCACAAAACGCGAAACACGCTATAGTCATTGGTTGATTGAAAGCGGCGGGCAAGGAACGTTAAGGAAGAATGATAAAGTAAGGTTGAAATAGTCTTGTCCACCCTAGCAATTTCGGCGATCGCGCCATCTGCCACCCAGAATTGAAGAAGTTAATGTGGGGTGGAAATTGCTGTTAATGGGCTACAACCGAACGATTTTTCTCGCATCAGCAATGCTCGCCACAACTGCTGTGGGTTGGAGGAAACTGGTGAGAATATAGCGGAAACGAAAGTCGTGTAAAAAATAGAACAGGAGAGAGGTTAAAATTGCCTCTCTCCTTTTTAGTGTTTCCAACTAATCCGATTTGACCCAATCGGTAGGGCTGTTGAAGCAACTGTAAATAGTCCTGTTGCGAAGTTTCCAACTAATCCGATTTGACCCAATCGGTAGGGGTCAAGGTGAATACAGGCAGGTATGGCCTGCATTAAATGTTTCCAACTAATCCGATTTGACCCAATCGGTAGGGTAGGGCTGTTAATAACTCTAAATATGAGTTACACACCGATGGTTTCCAACTAATCCGATTTGACCCAATCGGTAGGGAGTTCGTCTGACAGCCCTTGCCCCGTAAGGGTTTCAGCCGCCGAATCGACGCACCTCTTTGAATTATAGTTTGTTGCCCGAAAAATTGTCAAATCGATCCTCCTCAAACCCAGTCCAGACAAAGCATCGACGTACCTCCACACAACAAGGAACGGATGTCTATGTCGTGTGCCGCCAACGGATAAGGGGCGGCACGGTTTAACAATGCGGGTATGGGGAGGTGCATCGATTAGTACACCTCACAACTCCAAAAATCGCTAGAACTTAGACCGAACAAGCTTTTTAGCGATTTCATGCTTAAACTCTGGTTCGATAAAGTCCACCGATGCACCCGCCCATCGCCGAACGGGGGGGGGTAATACTATAAGAAATCTTTCCCGTTGGCGTATAGATGAAACGTTGAGGCGTACAATGCCAACAGGCGCGTTCCAACTAACACAAGATTGTGGAATCAAAAATTGGCATTGCTATCGTCGGCACGGGATTTGGGCAAAAAATTCACATTCCCGGCTTCCAAAACCACCATCGCACGGAAGTTGTGGCGGTGTATCATCGCGATTTAGAAAAAGCAAAAGCGATCGCGGACTCCCATAACATTCCCCACGCATCCGATAACCTCGAAGAATTGGTAGGGCGATCGCAAATCGATGCCGTCAGCATCTCAACGCCACCTTTCTTGCACTACGACATGGCGAAAACCGTCCTCAACGCCAAAAAGCATCTCCTCCTCGAAAAACCGATGGCGATGTCCGTCGAAGAAACCCAAGAACTCTATCGCCTCGCCCAACAACAAGGCGTTATCGCCGCTGCCGATTTTGAATTTCGCTTTGTTCCTGCGTGGCAATATTTCGCCGAACACCTCCAACAAAATTACGTCGGACGCAAGCGACTGATTAAAATTGATTGGTTAGTTGCCAGTCGCGCCAACCCCGAACGTCCTTGGAATTGGTACGCGCGCAAAGATAAAGGCGGCGGCGCATTGGGGGCGGTGGGTTCCCATGCCTTCGATTATATTGCGTGGCTTTTTGGCCCTGTGAAGCGGCTGTGCGCCCATCTCAGTTGCGCCATTCCCCAACGTCCCGATCCCGCAGAGTCGGGTAAACTAAAGCCGGTAGATGCCGACGATACTTGTTTAATAATGCTCGAACTCGCCGACGGTACGCCCTGTCAGTTGAGTATCAGTTCGGTAGCCTATGCAGGGCGGGGACATTGGGTAGAAGTATACGGCGACAAGGGAACCCTGGTTTTAGGCAGCGATAACCTCAAAGATTACGTTCGCGGATTCCGCCTCTTTGCCGCCAATGCGGGCGATTCCCTGGCAGAAGTGGAAATCCCCCAGCGCCTCGAATTTCCCAAAACCTACGACGACGGGCGTTTGGCTCCCTTTTTGCGCGTCGTTGACACTTTTGTACAGGCGATGGATTCAAGGCAATCTCTCGCCCCGTCGCTGGGAGAGGGGGTTTATTCTCAACTGTTGATGGATTTAACCCATCGCTCGAATGAAACCCGTTCTTGGGTTGAGGTACCGGAAATTAGTCATTAGTCATTTGTCCTTTGTCGTTCGTTCTAGAACCCATGTATAGTCCGTTTCAACGTAGGGACGTTCAATTGAACGTCCCTACAGGTGAAATTGATTTCAGGGCTAAAGATAACTCCAAAAATATATCCCCAATCGCGCCTAATGCCAAACCCCTCTACCCATTCTCCCGGCGAGTCTCAAACAAGCTTTGACGTTCTCGTTGTCGGAAGCGGAGCAGCCGGACTTTACGCAAGCCTTTGTCTCCCGGCTAACTTGCGCGTGGGTTTAATAACGAAAGGTTCCCTCGATAGCGGTTCGAGTCCCTACGCTCAAGGCGGTATTGCAGCGGCGATTAATCCTCCCGACTCGACGGCACTTCACCTGGAGGATACTTTAAAAGCGGGGGCGGGATTGTGCGATCGCGCGGCGGTTCAATTTTTGGTGGAAAATGCAGCAACGGCGATCGCAAACCTCCTCGAATTGGGAGTCAATTTCGATCGCACTTCGGCTAAGCTCGGCAACCGCCACGACTCGGAACTTGCCACTACCCTAGAAGCCGCCCATTCCCAGCCACGCGTCTTACACTCCAAAGATACCACCGGTCGAGCCATTGTCGATGTTCTTAGGGCGAGAGTTTTAGAACGTTCCAATATTTCTATTTTCGAGGAAGCCGTAGCGTTGAGTTTGTGGCTGCATCCTCAAACCGGGCGCTGTCGGGGCATTCAATTGTTGCAAGGCGATCGCATTTTTACAGTTGCTTCTTCTGCGGTAGTTTTGGCAACGGGAGGAGGCGGACAAGTGTTTGCCAAAACGACGAATCCGGCAGTGAGTACCGGCGATGGCGTGGCGATGGCGTGGCGCGCGGGAGCAGTGGTGCGGGACTTGGAGTTCGTCCAGTTCCATCCTACCGCCTTGATGAAGCCAGGAGCGCCCCATTTTTTAATCAGCGAGGCGGTGCGCGGGGAAGGGGCGCATTTAGTGGACGAGGAAGGAAAACGGTTCGCCTTTGACTACCACCCTGCCGGAGAGTTAGCCCCCCGGGATGTTGTCAGTCGCGCCATTTTCACCCACTTGCAATCCCACGCCGAAAATCCAGCCCGAGCCCGCGTTTATTTAGATTTGCAAACCATCGAGCCCGCGCAAATTCGCCGTCGCTTTCCCAATATTGTGCGGGTTTGCCAGCAGTGGGGCATTGATGCCTTTGCCGAGTTGATGCCCGTCGCCCCCGCTGCCCATTATTGGATGGGCGGCATTGCCTGCGATGTCGGGAGTCGCACTTCCATTGCGGGGTTGTATGCGATCGGCGAAACGGCGAGTACGGGCGTTCACGGGGCAAATCGTTTGGCGAGTAATTCTTTGTTGGAATGCCTGGTTTTTGCCGCTCAATTGTCGCACCTTGAGGCGAAACAGTCGAGTTGGGAGGAAGGGGGAGTGGGGGAGGAAGTTTGGGTTGAGGGAAGTTGGGCAGAGTCAATGGCGCGCGTGCGTCAGATTCGAGAACAGTTGCCCGATTTGATGTGGGAGAGTGCGGGAATTTGTCGGTATGGGGAGAAATTGGAGAAGGCGATCGCGATCGTCGGGGGGTGGAGAGAGGAAGTTGCCCAATTAGACATTGCTCGATTTATTTTATCGCCCCTAAGCGATCGCGTCCTGCGATTTTTCTCTCCCGATGCACCCCAACACCTGGCAATTGTCACCGAAACGCTGAATTTGTTGGATATTGGGTATTTAATTCTCAAAAGCGCCGTTTTTCGCACCGAAAGTCGAGGCGGACACTATCGCCAAGATTATCCCGAAACGCTTCAAAATTGGCAAGTTCATACTTTAGTACAAGGCGATCGTTGGTGGACGGAAGTTTAACAATTCAAAATTCAAAATCGCAAAAATCCCTTCTTCCGTGTAATCCCAATTCGCTTTAAGCTAAAATACAGTTTTACCTCTATAGCAGCTAGAAGTCACAAAAGTATCGCTGCTCGATAAAAATTGGTGCTTATGCCAGAAATTACCCGATTTTATGGAATAGCGATTAAAATGTTCTTTAGAGACCATTCACCACCTCACTTTCATGCGATCTACGGAGAGTACAACGCCTTAGTTGGGATTGAATCTCTCGAAATTATCGAAGGCGATCTACCGAATCGGGCAGAAAAGATGGTTTTAGAGTGGGCTAAAATCTATCAGAGAGAACTACTGAATATTTGGAACAGTCAAGAGTTTATTAAACTGCCACCTTTGAAGTAATTTAGAGCTTTTCATGAAACCTCCTCGCATTGTTTCTGCTGAAGCGATTGGCGATCGCACTTTAATAATTAAATTCACTAATCTCGAAATCCGCAAGTATGATATTTCCGAGCTATTAGAGATACCAATGTTTGCTCTGTTGAAAAATACTAAGTTCTTCAAAAACTTTCACATTGAACCGGGCGGATACGCTATAGTTTGGAATGACGATCTCGATATTAGCGAATACGAACTGTGGCAAAATGGAGTCTCTGTTACAGAAGAAGAAGTCAGCGAACTTCATATACCTCACTGACTAATTACTGTCTACCGATTAACGCAAGTCAATGTGGGTTTGCATACGACTAAGTGGTAAAAGTAAGGAAACTTTCTCGCATCAGCAATACCCACCGCAAGCGATCGCGCAATTGTTAGGGCGTGAGATAACTTTGAGTTTGACTAAAACTTTGCTCTGGCTTATTTACGGCGGATCTATATCGCCGCTAAATTGAATATTTTGTAAAGAATAACCCAAATTCTCGATAAACTCTTCGACTTCTTGAAGAGTGGATAAATAGTAGCTTTCTCTTTGTCTGTAATCATCATTGTCTTCGTAATCGCCACTCTCATGAACCTCGCGTTTTAATTCAAGTACTAAAATGTGATAAGGGGTTCTTTTTAGTTTTTCAGACCATTCTCTTAGAGAAATATATGTTTCCTCTGTTTCATATGTTTCTTTGGGAAATACGATAGGAGGTTTTCTTTTTGCTAATAATACCCATCCTAAATAATCAGAATTATCTACAACTTTTCTAAAACCCCATTCTTCGCCTCTATCCAACTTTTTTTCCAAATCTTCAATATTCACAATACATCTGTTTTTAGAGACTATAGATTCGAGCATACTTCACATCTGGAGAGGCGACAATCCCCCACCTTCCTCACAGGCGATCGCGCAATTGTTAAGGCATGAAATAACGTTGAGTTTGACTCATCCCCTGCTCGGACTTAACCCATTCTTTTTGTTCTTTAGTGATGGCGGGCAAAGCTGTCGATAAACTTCTTATTTGAGTTAGCAGATTAAGATAGCTTTGCCCACCGCAAGCGATCGCGCAATCGTTGAGGCATGAGATAACTTTTACGAAAAAGCTCGCATTAAACTTCACCACCTTTACCCACAATTTTAACCTTGCCAGCCTACTACTACAAATTTTTCTGCTAAGCCCTAAAGAAGAGGGCAAAAAATGACTGATTGTGGTGCGTTACGCTGTCGCTAACGCACCCGACTGGCTGGTTACGGATTACGGAACGCGCTCTAAATCCTCCACCGCCGGTCCGTGCAACACCTTTCCTTCGCAACTAAAACGCGCGCCGTGACAGGGACAATCCCAACTCTTTTCTGCCTCGTTCCAGTTAACAATACAACCCAGGTGAGAACAAACAGCCGAAACTGCATTCATATTCCCTTGTTCGTCTCGATAGGCAGCTACTTTTTGTCCTTCAACGGTTACAAGTTTCCCTTCTCCCGGACTCACTTCTGCTAAGGAAGAAGTCAACCCCTTAAGGCGGTCTCCCACCCAATGAACGCCAACACTTATATTTTTCTCAATGGAAGTTTGGGTGAGGAAGGGCGTAGCGCGCAAAGAGTCATACACCTCCGCCCACGGATTGTCAACCCCCAAAATTAAATCCGACAGCAGCATTCCCGCCATTGTCCCCTTACTCATTCCCCACAAACTCATTCCCGTAGCCACATAAAGATGCTTATTTGCCGGGGTGAGTTGACCGATGTAGGGCAAGCGGTCGAAGGAAGCCATGTCCTGACTGGACCAGCGATATTCAAAAGACGTTACGCCGAAGCAATGGCGCGCGTAGTTTTCCAAGTTACGGTAACACTGTTCGGTATCGGTGCGTTCGCCGGTTTTGTGTCCCTCGCCACCTATCAGCAGCAGCAAACCGCCGTTGTAGGGGGTGGTGCGAATGGAATGGTAGTTTTCGTCTGCCGCACCGATAAACATTCCTTGAGGCGCGCGATGTCGTCCCTCGAGCGCTTCGCGATCGCCATCGATATGCGCCCCAATAATATAGGAACGTTTGGGATAAGATTTAGCGAAGAAGAGTCCTTGGTCGAGAATGGGAAGGTGGGTGGCAATAATAACATCGGTTGCCTTGACGGTTCCACGACTGGTTTTCACCTCGCAAGGGTCGCCTTCTTCAATGCTTTCAACGCGCGCATTTTCAAAGACATAACTTCCCTCTCCTGCCAGTTTTTGCGCCAGGTGAAGGAGATATTTACGAACGTGGAACTGTGCCTGGTTGTCAAATTTAACTGCGCCAGCAATGGGGAAGGGAAGAGAGGTTTCTTTGACCAAAGAGGCAGGCAATCCCAGTTTAACAGCCGCTTCCACTTCAGCCTCAACTTTCGATAAGTTTTCGGGTTCTGCGGCAAAGGTATAGGCATTTTGGCGACTAAATTCGCAGTCGATTTGTTCTTCTTCGACGAGTCGGGCAATGAATGCGATCGCGGCCTCGTTGGATTCGCCGTAAAGCCTTGCTTTGTCTTCGCCTATTTTATCAATAAGGTCGGCATAAATCAGTTGATGGAGAGAGGTGATTTTCGCCGTTGTATGACCGCTGACACCCGCTGCCAGGTTTTCTTTTGCTTCAATTAAAGCCACGGTTTTGCCCGCTTTTTTCAACAGCGTTGCTGCCGTAATTCCGATAATCCCTGCGCCCGCGATCGCAACATCTACAACAATATCGCTTTCTAGGGGAGGATAGTTAGTGGGTTCGGTTGAATCAATCCAGTAAGAAGCCGGTTTTCCAGGAAGAGAAGACATGGTTAGATGGGGGTTTCAGGTTTTGGGTTTTGAGGTAGAGGCACTCCGAGGTTTCCTATCGGACGGCACCAAACGTCGGAACAACTTCCACTCGTCGCGTCCGACCAATTGTGCAATCGACCTGTTGGGTTTTAGGGTTTGGATATTAATTTTGTTTTCTCAATGCCCTTTGCTAAGAATAGCTTTTTTCTTAAATATCCGGGCAAATCTATTTGTAAGTCGGCTCCTTCGCTATATAGCATTTTTAAATGAAATGTAAGTATTTGCGGAATAGTCTTTGCTTTTAACAATTCCTTAAAACCTTTTTAATTCTAATTTCACTAATTGGCGATCTTTTTTGATTCTAGAATTTTACAACTCAAGTAAAAATGCTATACAAGCCTTTTAAAGGGTATTAAGTTCGGCGAGCGGGAATTTTTTTTCCCTACCGACTTAAAGTTGAACAAAAGCAATATCCTTTTCAGATTTCTTATCTAAAACAAGAACAGTATTGTAAGGACTGGTATTCGTGCCAAGAGGAACGGGCATTCGATAGTTACCGGCATTGAGCTTTAACTCTCCCAAACAAATACTGTGCTCCTTGTTGCCGTCAGCAGCTAAATAAACTGTGGATTCGGGTAAGTCTCCTACAACATTTTTAAAAAAAACGACCTCTCCCCCTTCGGGATCGACCGATAAAATAACAGTACCTTGAAGTGTTGTATCTCCTTTCCCTTCTAAGTTGCCCATTTTTATTTTGCCCGGGTCTTGGTTCGGCATAGATTTTATTTCTCCTCTTTTAAACGTTTTATGAATGAATGTTCGGTAAAACTGATGGTATCCTGGAGTTAAATTGATATCCTAGACTCTAAAGGTAGATTCATATCAGTCATTGCCTCTATCTTGGGGTTGATATCGGGTCTATACTATAGCAGTTTTAGCGCGATCGGACGACGATAAAATGCCGAAACCTCCGCGCTATAAGAATTGTACAAATGCGCGCTAAATCGCTCTATCGAGGATTGTCATAGTTTGCGTAATTTGATAGAACCTTTTCATTTAAGGTAGAAAATTCTAACTTCGGAAGGAATCCAGAGATCGTTGAGGGAAGAATTTTAAATCAAATATTTCTCGCGAACAACCATCCCTGCATTGCAGAGATGGCTTCCTTGTTAGCTAACTATATTCAGCAGTAAAGCTGGCGTAGCAATTTACTCGGCTGATTTCTCTGCATCGAGTGCCGGTTGAGTTGGTTCGCCTAGCTCAACCTTAATGACTCGGTTCCTGGCTTCGTCTGCCTTGGGTAGAGTTAGGGTTAAGATTCCGTTGGCAAACTCAGCGCTCACCTTATCATTTTGAACGGCAACAGGAAGACCGACTGTGCGCTCAAACTTACCGTAGTAGAATTCAGAACGAACGTGACCTTTTTCTTCTTTTTTATGGTCGAACCGATGTTCGCCCCGCAGCGTAACGGCATTTCGAGAGACGCGGATGTCTAAATCTTTCCCTTCAATTCCTGGAACTTCTGCTCGTAAAAGAAGTTCGTCTTCTCGGTCTTGAAGCTCAATAGCCGGTCTCCAGTTAGCACCGCTAGTACCGCCTTCGAGTTTGGTCACTTCGTCAAACATTGTATCCATTTGACGGCGCAGGCTTTCGATTTCAGAGAAAGGATTCCAACGAACAATAGCCATAGTTCTGTTTCCCTCTAGTTCTAGTTACGATTGCTTGGAGTGAATGAGTTGTGGTTTCCTTAACCACAATTTGATTGTGTCAAATCTCGCTCGATATTTCAGTCCAGAGAACCGAATAAGGAGGTTCCTTTAACCGTAAAAGTCGTTCTCGTTCGACTCGCCGAGTTCGCTGTATCGGGAATGCAGTTGGTGCTAATCGTCATGTAGCCAGAGATATTGAGGGTTTGATAAGCTGTTGCACGTTGAAAGAGCGGAATTTACTGGGTGTCCTCTGCCTTTGGGAGAATTAAGCGTCACAGCTTGAGAGCCGAACAGCTTACCCCTGTTGGAGGTAATGTGCGACTTAGCGGTAGGCGACGCGATCGCGCGATCGCCTATTCTATGGGAGACTGTTATAGTTCGCTAGCTTGCTTTCGGTTTCCACTGAAGCTATATATAGCGTTTTTATTTGATTTGTAAAATCTTGACTTCGGGATTCAGAATGGAAGAATAGAAGAATTCAAGGGAGGAGCGAGGAGTTACTAAAAGTAGGGAATATTCTTATCTGTTTATAT
>JAXHVQ010000109.1:0-20221 GCA_034189065.1 Cyanobacteriota bacterium | reverse complement strand
CGGAACTGATACCCTTTGGGGAAATCAAGATGCTGACAAATTTATCTTTAACTCTCTGTCGGAAGGAATTGATATCATCAAAGACTTCCAGTGGACAGAAGGCGATAAAATTCAAATATCGAGGTCTGGATTTGGAGCTTCTTCGTTGAATCAGTTCGGTTATAACAGTTTGACTGGCGCTTTGTTCTTCGATCCGTCTGGGACAACAGGACCGACGCAATTTGCGACAATCGAAAATCGACCCTCCGGTTTTACGGTCAGTCGTGACGTTGTTATTGTTTAGCTAAAATAAGGTAGTCAATGCTCAATTGTTTGGCAAGCCCTAGCTAAACCTAGAGATTGAAAATCCTGCAGTCAGCACTAGGCATTAAGATGGTGCTGACTGCGATCGCAATTCTCTAAGATGATTGAAATTAAAAACTGCGATCGCTATGCCAAAAAGTAGAATTTTAAAAAGATATTACTCGATCGTTTTCTTGACAAGCTTGTTTATTATTATTGTTTTAATTCCTATTACTCAAGCTTTTTTGCAACACTCAAATAACCCAGTTAACATGGCAAGCCAACAGAGTTTAAATTCTAATACTCATCTTTCTTCAGCAGTTTCAAGCAACGAGCGGCAAGTCGTTCATCTGTCGGCACAAGAATTCCGCTTTAAGTCTTCTGTCGAATTTCCCTCCTCAGTTCGGACAAATTCCGATAAATATACAGAGTTGATAACCCACGACAATAACGGTGCTTTCGATATTATCCAGCTTGATGAAGGGAACGCGACCAAGTATTTTTTCTCGGTTTCCAGTACGCCCAATCGCCAGTGCGAATCCGATGAGACTCGAGCTTGTCAACAGGGAGCGGCAGCCCCCGCCAGAGGCAATATTGCGGAAATTCAAATTGTGCTGCCAAGCGGTAAATTAGAACCGGGAACCTATCGGTTTGCAGAAGAAACTTCTGCCCCGGTCGAAGAGGTGACAATCTATTCTCGTCAACTCTATTCAGACCCTTCTCATGGCCAATTGGGGTGCCAGGTCTGGGGCGAAGGCGCGTTTAATGTCGAGCGGGTTGTTTACAATGGGGAGGGTCAGCTAGAAGAACTGGATGCAAGTTCGTTTCGAGCGTGCGATCGCACAACTCCTTTCCCACCCATACGACCGGAGGACAATTTGCCACAAATCGAGGTGGAAGATATCGAAAAGTACGTGTATCGTGCTTCCTGGCGTTGTCGCCTGAAATGGGCGAGCCCTAGCCCCCCGTAATATAAAATCCGGTTGAATGACCTAAATTAAGTCGGTCAGACCCCGCGTCGGACGAAAGAGGTCGGAACCCGCGTCGGACGAAAGAGGTCGGAACCCGCGTCGGCGCAAGACGCAAGGGAACGCCGACCTAGCAAGGGAACGCCGACCTAGCAAGGGAACGCCGACCTAGCAAGGAAACGCTGACCGAAGGCTGATGGGGGGATGGGGGGAAACCGGAAATGTTGTTTATGACGGGCGAGAGGGGCGGATATTATATAAAAATATTTGACTCAATTCAATCGTTCGCCGCGACCCTGCAAAAGGCTATCTCTAACTTTTGCAGCAATTATTATCTGTCTTTTCAGGACTTGCAAGCTGGATTTCTTCTAAACGGGTCAAAACCCCATCACCTTTGCCACCGCCTCAGTTTGCGCGGCAATCCCCGAATAAATTTGATTCTTCCCGTATTTAATGGCGCAATCGGGGTCTTTCAACCCATTCCCCGTTAAAACGCAGACAATATTCGCCCCTTCCGGCACCTCCTCCCTGACTTGCAACAACCCAGCTACCGAAGATGCACTCGCCGGTTCGCAAAACACCCCTTCCCTCGAAGCCAACAAACGATAGGCTTCTAAAATTTCCTCGTCCGTCACCGGCGCAAAACGACCTTGGGAAGCCTCCTTGACGGCGACGGCTTTGTCCCAACTGGCGGGGTTGCCGATGCGAATGGCGGTGGCGAGGGTTTGGGGATGCGCGACGGGTTCGCCTTGCACCAGCGGAGCGGCACCTGCTGCTTGAAATCCCATCATTCGGGGCAGTTGACTGCATTTTCCCTGTTGATGGTATTGACAAAACCCCATCCAATATGCTGAGATATTCCCGGCATTGCCCACGGGAATGCACAGCCAGTCGGGGGCATCGCCCAGGGTATCGACAATTTCAAAGGCGGCTGTTTTCTGCCCTTCCAAGCGGTAGGGGTTGACGGAGTTGACTAAGGTGACGGGATAGTTTTCGGCGAGTTGGCAGACAATTCTAAAGCAGTCGTCAAAGTTGCCGTTAACCGCGATCGCCTCAGCGCCATACGCTAAAGACTGAGCTAATTTCCCCAAGGCGACGTATCCTTCGGGCAGCAACACAAAGCACCGCATTCCGGCGCGGCGGGCGTAGGCGGCGGCTGAGGCGGAGGTATTGCCGGTGCTGGCGCAAATAACGGCTTTTGCCCCCGCTTCTTTTGCCTTGGAGATAGCCATTGTCATGCCTCGGTCTTTAAAACTGCCGGTGGGATTGAGTCCGTCGTACTTCACCCAGACTCGAACGTTACGACCGACGCATTCCGCGATCGCGGGCGCGGGAATCAGCGGCGTATTCCCTTCCAACAACGTCACGACGGGGGTTGATTCACTAACTGGCAAAAAAGACCGATAAGCTTCAACTAAACCGGGCCATTGGCTTAAAGTTCGAGCAGCAGATGGAGGCTTCGGGTCAGAACAATTGAGATTCACTAGCGTTTTCGAGGATAGACCAAGCGGGGCATAAGAGCAAAGAGGACAGCAATCCTCGCAGTCGGTTAGGAGCGAGGGAACGCTTTCCCCTTTCACTTGCAGCAGCTCGAAAAGAATTTTTTCGCTGCGGGCGAGCAACGCGGTTCGAGTGCGACGCATCTGCAATGGTATCAGATTTCCGGCACTGAATAATCGACTCTGCTCTCAATTATCGCCCACTACCCTTAAGCTCGATGGGAAATGGGGGACTTTTTGGACGATTCGGATCGGTCTTTGCGCCGTCCCGACTTGCGAGAGTTGCGCTTGATGGGTTTGGGAACGTCGTTACTGGGAACTTCCCAATCGCTTTTGAGCCAACTGGGACAGGATTGGTCGTAAACCATTTGTAACGCCGCCGCCGCGATCGCTTGGGGATCGTATTCGGCGCTCAGCTCTTTCACGATTGACAAAAACGAGGCCATGCGCTCTCCGGCGAGAGCTTCTTGGACGCGCCCTTTGAGTTTTTCCAAACGTCGCGCTTCGACTTCTGCCCGACTCGGAATTTTTGCCGCGTTCAGACCTTGTTTGAGTCGCCGTTCGATCCGCTTCAACAAATGGCGATCCATCGGTTGAATCAACGAAATTGCGGTTCCGGTTTTACCGGCGCGTCCCGTGCGACCGATGCGGTGAATATAGGTTTCCGCATTGTCGGGCAGGTCGTAGTTAATGACGTGGCTTAAGTCTTCCACATCCAAGCCCCGGGCGGCAATATCGGTGGCGACGACCATGCGCACTCGACCGTTACGAAGGCGCTGGACGAGGCGTTCTCGCTGGTTCTGACTCAGGTCGCCGTGGTATTCGTCGGCGCTGTGACCGGCGGCTTGCAATTTTCCGGTCAGTTCGGAGGCACTGCGTTTGGTTCGGACGAAAATGAGTGCGGTTTCTGGCTCTTCCAACTCTAAAATGGGCTGGAGGGCTTTCACCTTGGTCCAACTGCGAGGCACCATGTAGATGCGCTGTTCGATGCGATCGGGCGTGACTTGGGGTTGTTTGACTGTCAGGGTGACGGGATTTCGTAAGAACCGATCGACGAGATCGCGGATTTCTCGGGGCATGGTTGCTGAGAAACAAGCGGTGCTGCGATCTTTAGGCGTTTGGACGAGGATTTTCTTCACGTCGTCGATGAAGCCCATACTCAGCATTTCGTCGGCTTCGTCGAGGACGGCCCAGCGCACTTGGCCTAAGTCGAGTTCTTTGCGGTTGAGCAGGTCGATGACTCGTCCTGGGGTACCCACAACTACCTGTACGCCTCGCCGCAAGCTACGGACTTGTCTTTCGATGGATTGACCGCCGCAGACGGTTAGGACGCGCAGTTTGCGATCGCTTGAAAAGTCTTCGATGGCGAGGGCGACTTGTTGGGCCAGTTCCCGCGTGGGGGTTAAAATTAAAACTTGCACCGACTGCTGTTGGCTATCAAGTTGTTCGAGCAAGGGTAGGGAGTAGGCTGCGGTTTTGCCGGTCCCGGTTTGCGACTGACCCACCACGTCTCGTCCTGACAGCAATTCTGGGATGGCTTTGGTTTGAATTTCGGTGGGGGTTGTGAAGCCCAGGCTTTCGAGTTGCGCAATGCGGTCCTCGGACAAGCCCAGGCTTTGAAAGGAAATGGTCATAAGTGATTCGCTGTTACTTGTTCTAGTTTAAAAAACTTAACTTGATTTGCAAAGAGGTTGGGGAACTTCTCCGTGTTTTTACTCTTCTTTTTCTAGGATACCGTAGAGATCGTAGGGAGCTGCTTCCGTAATCTTGACGGGGGCCAGACTGCCTAGCGGAGCTGTGCCTTGGACGTAGACTAAACCGTCAACTTCGGGGGAAAAGCCAGCCGAGCGACCGATGAGTTCTCCGGTGGCAGGATTTTCTTGTTCGATGAGTACGTCAAGGGTTTTGCCAATTTCGCCTCGATTTTTTTTCCAGGAGATCGGTTGTTGAAGCTCCATTAAAATATCTCGACGTTTGTCTTTCACTCCCTGGGGAATTTGAGGGGAGAGATGATACGCTGGCGTTCCTTCTTCGGCAGAGAAGGTAAAAACTCCGACGCGATCGAATTCGTGACGTTCCACGAATTGGCACAGGTGGTCGAAATGTTCTTCGGTTTCGCCAGGAAAGCCAACAATGAATGTGGTGCGCAAGATGGCGTTAGGTAAGGCAGATTTAAGGCGTTCGATAATCTCGTCGTTGACTCGTCCTTGCCAAGGACGGTTCATCGCCCGTAAAATTTCGGGGTGGGAGTGTTGGAGGGGCAGGTCGAGATACGGCAGAACGTTAGGGGTTTGCGCGATCGCATCGATGACTTCTTTGGTTAGCCCAGTGGGGTACGCATAGTGGATGCGAATCCAAGGGACATCAATTTCGCCGAGAGCGTACAACAGCTCGGCGAGTTTAGGTTTCCCGTATAAGTCTAACCCATAGTTGGTTGAAATTTGGGAAATGAGGATGATTTCTTGTACGCCTTGAGCAGCCAGTTCCCTAGCTTCGGCGACAATGGATTCTATTGTACGCGATCGCTGCGCTCCCCGTAAGTGTGGAATGATACAAAAAGCACAACGATAGTCGCACCCCTCGGCAATGC
Source organism: Cyanobacteriota bacterium (assembly GCA_034189065.1). Taxonomy (GTDB): domain Bacteria; phylum Cyanobacteriota; class Cyanobacteriia; order Cyanobacteriales; family Spirulinaceae; genus FACHB-1406. Next base: position 14,882 of record JAXHVQ010000109.1, on the reverse strand, counting down.
GCACATAGGCAGTTCCCTCAGCCGTCGTGCGGTAGCGGGGTACAGTCTCGTCGGCGAGGTAGGTCGGTTCGGCGGAAACTTCGGTCACTCGTTCTCCGGTTTCCACCCGTTCCACCACCTCTACAATCTTCTGATAGTCGCCACTTCCAACAATGGCAACTGCTTCTGGCAGTTCTTTGAGGAGCTCCTCTTGAAAATGCTGAGCCATACAGCCAGCGATAATAATTTTCTTGTTAGCCTCCGCAAGTTCGACGAGCGTGCGCACCGACTCTCGGCGGGCATCTTCAATAAAACTACAGGTATTGACAATGACATAATCGGCTAATTCTTCATAGCTATCCACCGGGTAGCCCGCCCGAACCAAGAGTCCTAACATATGCTCGGAGTCGATCCGATTCTTTTCGCATCCCAGGTGAGAGACAGCAATCGTTGGCTTGTTGCCCATGCAGTTCTTTAAAATTCCAGATTTTTAGGGTTGACCTCGATTTTGACATCCTCACCGCCGTAAACGGACGGTGATTCCTAAGACTCACGACTTAGGTTTCTGCTTCACTCACCGTTGCATACCCCCCTTTGTGGGGGGTCTGTCTTACACAGAGTCCACAGACTTTCAACCCATTGCAGAGTTCCGATTCCGCAAGCCCTGCGGTACGGTGCCTTAAAAAGACTGTACTTGCTGCTTGAATATTTTACCCGTGCAAGCCTTTCTACACGGAACCCAATATATCCAGTTTTCAAGGTACTATGCCCGACCGCTTGGTTTTCGCGAGTCAGAGTTTGTACATTTTAGCAAAAATTGAAGTCGCCGCGAAACGCTTGCCCCAAGCTTGTGGAAGGGGCGGGGTTTCACCCCCCAGGAGATTTCGCGCGATCGCGCGATCGGCGAGTAACCTGCAATCAGTCCAACCCCCCATTTATTACCCGTTACCCGTGGCAGCTTCGCGATAAATGGGCAAATAATTCCCGCATTCCGATAAAATTGCTGTGATTGAGACCCATTTTTTTTCGGTCATCCAGCCAATAGGCATTTGTTAACCCGCCCACGAGCGATCGCGCACCTCATTAAAAAAACCCAGTGGACTTCAAGCAAATTTTCCCCAACTCCAAACCGATAATCGGTGTCGTTCATTTGTTGCCCCTGCCGAGTTCGGCGCGCTGGGGCGGGAATCTCCAAACTGTCATCGACCGGGCGGAACAAGAAGCCACCGCCTTGGCAGCAGGAGGCGCGGACGGCATTATCGTGGAAAATTTTTTTGACGCGCCCTTTGTCAAAGATGAAGTCGATGCCGCTGTCGTCAGCAGCATGACGTTAATCGTACAGCGATTGCTCAACTTGGTGATGCTGCCGGTGGGAGTCAATGTCCTGCGAAACGATGCCAAAAGCGCAATGGCGATCGCGGCAGCCTGCCATTGTCCCTTTATCCGCGTTAACGTCCTCACCGGCGCAATGGCCACCGATCAAGGCATCATCGAAGGGAAAGCCAACCAACTCCTGCGCTATCGACGGGAACTGGGCAGCGAAGTCGCCATTATAGCCGATGTCCTCGTCAAACACGCCCAGCCCCTCAGTACGCCCAATTTAGCCTTTGCCGCCCGCGAAACCCTCGAACGGGGCTTAGCCGACGCGATCGCTATTTCGGGTTGGGGAACGGGCAGTCCGCCTGCCCCAGAAGACCTCAAAACTGCCGCAGAAGTCGCCGCACAAGCCCCCGTCTTAATTGGCAGCGGGGCAACATGGGACAATATCGATCGCCTCATGCCCTTCGCCGATGGAGTCATCGTCGCCAGTTCCCTCAAGCGTCGCGGCGATATCAAAGAAGTCATCGACCCCATTCGCGTCCAGTCCTTCGTCGAAGCCGCCCGTCAAAGTCGTACCGACTTTCCACCTTTAAAACTGCCCTCTTGAAAAAAGGACCGCGAACCTTAAGCTAAAATCAACAAAAACCTAATTGGTCATTGGTCATTGGTCGTTAGTCATTGGTTCTAAAACCTAAAACCTAAAACCTAAAACCTAAAACCTAAAACCTGATTACTATGAGTCGCAGACGTTCTATTCCTTGGATTCATCGCTGGTCTCGTCCTATAATAGGCGCGATCGCCACTGTCGGTGCTGTCTTAACAGGCTACCTCACCATTACCAAGCTTACAGGAGGCGAAGTCGCTTGTACGGCGGGTGCTGACGCTGCCGAAACGATAGCAAGCTGCAACAGCGTTCTCAACAGTCCCTACGCAACCGTTTTCGGTTTGCCCTTATCTCTGTTTGGCTTCCTTGCCTACGGTGCAATGACAGCTTTTGCCCTCGTCCCCCTTGCCGTCAATCGGGACACGAGTAAAGAATTGAGAAATAAACTCGAAGATTGGACGTGGCTGTTTCTCTTAATGGGCAGCACGGCAATGGCAGTCTTTAGCGGATATTTAATGTATGTTTTGGCGACACAACTGCAAGTCGCCTGTGCCTACTGCATCGGTTCTGCCATTTTTTCGTTGAGTTTATTGCTATTAACGCTATTTGGTCGCGAGTGGGTAGATGTCGGTCAAATCGTATTTACTGGCGTAATTGTGGCGATGGTGACAATCGTCGGGACGTTGGCGATTTATGCCAATGTCAATGGCGCAACAACGGCTGACGGACGCACTGCGATTCCCACCAATTTTAACGCTACCAATATTATCGATGGGAAAGGATGGGAGATAACGACAACTTCCGGTGCCGCAGAAACCGCCCTCGCCGAACACTTGACTGAAGAAGGCGCTACAATGTACGGCGCTTATTGGTGTCCCCACTGCCACGACCAAAAGTTGCTGTTTGGCAAGGAAGCTTTTAAGAAAGTTGACTACGTAGAATGTGCAACTCCCAACAGTCAAGCGCAAAATCTCCAATGTACCGCTGCTCAAATTGAATCTTATCCCACTTGGGAGATTAACGGGCAGTTGGAAAAGGGCGCTCAACCCCTAGAAGAATTGGCGGAATTGTCCAATTATCAAGGGGAGAAAAACTTTAAGCATTTTATTCCCGGACGGGAGTGAGGGGGTGAGGGGGAGATGGGGGGATGGGGGGATGGGGGGATAGCGTTGATGTGTAGTCAGAATGCGTGAGAACGCTTAATAGACATCTCCAGAAATGAACCCGAAACTACGATTTTTCGTTAAAATCTAAATTTTTTCAGCATAGCTGCCTTCTTTCTTAAAAACCTTCTGCCCTCTGCCCTGGTTGCCTTCTGCCTTAAGTCGTAACGCCTCGACTCTAATTCACATTTCTACGTAAGTTTCAACTGGGATTGGAATCGAAACCGTGCTGTTGGCTGAAATGCCTTAACTCTTCAATGAGTTGAGTATCGTTAGAAGCCGTCCTCGCACCCGCTTGCGCCGCCCAACGCTTGAGACTTTCAATTTGGTCGCGCGCGATCGCGGCCAGGGGAACGGTCTCTTCTATGGCCCGCACAATATCCTCTGTGGTAAAATCGCGGCGCTGTCCGTCGATGCGGGTGGCAAAGGCGCGGTGCATGGCATCTACAATGGCTTGTTCGATTTCCGCGCCGCTGAAGTCCCGGGCATTTTTGGCCAGTAACCCCAGGTCAAATTCTCGCAGTCTTGAAGGACGCAGCCGTTGTAAATGCACTTTAAAAATTTCCTGCCGTTCCCGTTCTCCAGGTAAATTAAGGAAAAAGATTTCGTCAAACCGACCTTTTCTCAGTAATTCTGCGGGGAGAATTTGAACATTATTGGCAGTGGCTACTAGAAAAACGGGAGCAGTTTTTTCCTGCATCCACGTCACGAGAGAGGCAAAAACGCGCCGAGATGCGCCCGAATCGCCGTCCGCGCCTCGAGTAATATGGCCGAAGGCCTTATCAATTTCATCAATCCAAAGAATACAGGGCGCGATCGCCTCCGCTGTACGAATCATTTGACGAACGCGACTCTCACTTTCCCCCACAATGCCCCCAAACAAGCGCCCCGTATCCAAGCGCAACAAGGGCAAACGCCATTCGCGGGCGATGGTTTTTGCCGACAGCGACTTTCCCGTCCCCTGAATGCCCGCCAATAAAACCCCCTTGGGCGCAGGCAAACCGTAACGCCTTGCCTCCTGGGTAAAAGCATCCCGCCGCATCCGGACCCACTGCTTCAAATTTTCCAATCCGCCCACCTGCTTGAGGGAGTCCGTCGCCGTCAAAAACTCTAAAATTCCCGTTTGGCGAATGACCTGCTTTTTTTGTTGGAGAACGCTATCGATATCGGTTTCATTGACCTCCCCCTTGGCCGCGATCGCGCGCGCTAAAACCCGTTGAATGCGCGTGCGACTCAATCCCTGACACGCCCTCACCAACTGTTCCCGCGCCAAAGGAGTTGTCTTTAAACTTTCGGGCGCGATCGCGTTGGCAATCAAAGCATCAATTTCTTCCACCGTCGGCAGTGGAAAATCGATCGCCGTCACCTCCTCTTGCAATTCTTCGGGAACTTCCAGCGCATGACTGGTAAGAACCAGCGTTTTGCGGCTGTGCTTGAGTTCGAGTGCCAAGTTCTTAATTTCCCGAACAATGGGCGCATTGCGGGGGTCGAGGGGATATTTAAGAATAAAATGTAAATCTTTTAAGACAAAAATTGCGCCATCTGGGGCGGGAGTGCGACGGACGCGCCCCAAAGCGCCCATTGCGTTGCCCTTATCGCCGCCCGTATCGTTCCAACCCCGAACAAAATCCCAAATGAATACCCCTCGAGGCGGGAGAGTTCCTCGGGCAACCCGAGTCAAAACCGCTTCAACTGTTTCCTCTTCCACTGCGACAAGGTAAAGGAGGGGGTAGCGCGATCGCACCAAGAGGTCGAGTTCGGCAACGAGAGTCGAGGGAAGAACATTTTTGGACATGGGTGTTAGCTCTTTCGGCGAGAAACCCCGCTCTAATTTCTAATTTGGAGACGGGATGAATCGCCGTTAGTCTGATAAAATCATAGACGTAGGTATAATCAATCCAAGAGCTACCAGCCGCCTACAAATTGTACCTAGACAACTGAAAGTATAGGGTTTTACAGGGAATTGTGCATACACAGCATAGCCTCTTGTATGTAAAACTTTCAAGGAACGTAGGAAAATGCGAGAAATTTCTCTACGCCTTCTGCGGTGGGGCAGCACGGAGAAGTAAAACTAAAGCTCGTGAAATGTCCGACGGAGTACCGGGAGTCAATCGAGTTGTCCCTCGCTATAATCTCGCTCTGCAACGCGACGGGAGCTGTCACAAACGACATTGTTTGCTAAAATAGCAACTTAGACCCTTGATGGCGGCATAGCCAAGTGGTAAGGCAGAGGTCTGCAAAATCTCTATTCCCCGGTTCAAATCCGGGTGCCGCCTTAGAAAAGTAACAAATTTTCCTCCTTTAGCTCGTTCCAGTAGGGGGAAGCTCGCGCGCTATACTTTCGAGGGAGTTTAACTTTTCCCCACAACACCGTGCTGTTATCAAAAGGCTTTGAAATTGAAATTTATACCGGTACGCCCCAAGGCGATATCGTCGGACTGTCCGATCGCATCGTTCGAGACTTAGACGGTTGCTTTGTGCGCGAACCCGACAGTCGCAACGTCGAATATACCACCGCCCCTCTGTGTTGCTACGATCGCCTCCTGTGCGCCATTGTCCGCCCCCGCCAGCGCCTTAGAGCTTATTTAAAACATTTGGGCGACTATACCCTGATTCCGGGCAGTACGCTGTCATTGGGAGGAAGCGATCGCTTTTATCGCTCCGACCCCCAAAATCCCTATCACAGTTATATCGAGCAAACTTATCATACCAAAGTCGTTACAGCCAGCATTCATATTAATGTGGGAATCGACAATCCCGACGAATTACTCCGCGCCTGCCGCCTCATTCGCTTAGAAGCCCCATTATATCTCGCCCTTAGCGCCTCTTCTCCCTTTCTCGACGGCAAACCCACCGGCTATCACTCCACGCGCTGGGCTGTTTTTCCCCAAACCCCCGCAGAAGTGCCATTGTTTGAAAGTCACGCCCACTTCATTGACTGGACCGAAGGGCAATTAGCCGCCGGAACCATGCAAAATGTACGCCATTTGTGGTCCTCAGTGCGACCCAACGGCGATCGCCGTCCCTACTGTCTCAATCGCCTCGAATTGAGGATTTGCGACCTTGTTATCGATCCCATTGGGCTATTGGCAATTTCCGCTTTCCTCGAAGCGCGCCTAACCCAACTGTTAAATGACCCCCAACTGGATCCCCTCCAACTCAGTTGTTTTTCGCCGACGGAATTAGTGGCTTTGACCCAAGCCAACGAAGCAGCAGCAGCGCGTCAGAGTTTGGATGCGTCCCTTACCCACTGGCAAGATGGCCGGACTTTGCTAGCGCGCGACTGGATTGACGAAATTTATCAAACCGTTTGGTTTATTGCCAAACAGCGTGGATTTAGCTGTTTTCTCTCTCCCCTCAAAAAAATTCTGCGCGAAGGCAATGCCGCCCAACAATGGTTGGGACAATACCGTGCAGGTTTAACTCCCCAGCAAATTGTGGTTCGCGCCATCGAAGCGGCAGCCCAACAGGAACAAGAACTCGAGGATAAGTTGTGTCAAGCAATGGCAGCTTAAGTAGGGGCGGGGTAACCCCGCCCGTACAGGTCATTGGTCATTGGTCATTGGTCATTGGCGACAAGTTAAGATTAAGATCGTCACCCCACCGCGTACAGCGGTCGGCATCGGAAGATGACTCGCAAACCTCGAAAAAATTAATCCATTTTAATGGACTTGAGCTTTGAGCCACTCACAGTATAGAATAAGGGTTTGGTCTACTCATCTGTGTCATGACTTTTGGAAAATAGTATAATCTCTCTAGTCGATTCCTATTAAGCTAATATAACGACTTTTTGAGAGACATGAATCATGCTCGGAGATTTGACTGTAAAAAAGCTATTCATAACCCTGATTGGAGTATCGGCTTTTGGGATAATAGCTCAATCAGCTAGTGCAGTAACTTTGTCCTTTGGTGGTACTCCTCTTGCTGGGGAAGGAGAGTTTTCGTCCGTAGCTGGGGTAACAACAATTGATTTTAATTCAGGGAGCGCTCCCACATCGGGTTCAATCATTTACTCAGCACCCACACCCGGTCCGTCCATAGTTTCAGGAAACACACCTTTTCATCATGTAAATCCCGTAAATGATAATACTCCTTACCTGACTGTTGCACCACTTGGAACGACGCAAGGAACAAATCCTGTGGAAATTAGTTTTGCGCAATCGATTGACTACTTTGGTTTGTATTGGGGATCGGTAGACCCGTATAATTCCATTTCTTTCTACAACGATACAACGTTGATTGCTACTTTTACGGGAAATGATGTCCCGAGTCAAAAGAGGAGTAGTGTTTATGCAAACTTTTTTGCCGACCCCGGAGAAATGTTTAACCGAATTGTTCTGAAGTCATCGACTACTGCCCTTGAAAGTGATAATCATGCGTATAAATTCGCCACGACGGTTCCCGAACCAGTTTCTACGTTAAGTTTGTTTATTTTAGGAGCTTTGGGTGTAGGTTCGCTGTTAAAGCGCACGAAAAAATCCAACAACTAAGCCCTTTCAGGGGACTGTTAGTTAGAGTAGAGACTCTAAACGTTTCTGTTGCACAGTAAAGTCCGACTCTTCGTCTTTTAGCGAAACTATTGCCTATTGTCCGCTGCCCTATTCCCTGTTGCCTTTACCGTCCTCATTTCAACAAAAATGATATTATTTGGTCGTCGTTCTGCGATTCGCCTTCACCTTTTTATTAGCCTGCTGGGTTTGTCGATCGCGTCTTGTGCCAACAACCCCGCAGCCGAACGGTGGTTTGCGCCCGATCCCGAACTCCAAGAGAGTCCCAATGTCGTCATATCACCCGTCCAGCCCTCCCCCGAAGAAACAACCGCCCAACTTCCTAACAACTTTCCCGAAGCCATTCCCCGCTATCCCGACGCAGAATTGGTCGAGTCGGAGTTAAGATCGGCTGAGGAAGGGACGGTAACGCGCTGGCAAACCGGCGATCCCCCGGCCGCGATCGCGGCCTTCTACGAAAAAGAATTTAAGGAGAAAAACTGGGAAATTGTACCCGCTTCCGTCCCCGCAGCAGAAGCAGCAGAGGAAGAGGAAACAGAACAAGCAGAAGAAGAGACAAGAACCTTAGCCGTTCGCCAGCAAGACTTGGAAGTTACTCTTTCCATTCCCCCCAAACCAGCATCCGAAGACGACTCAACCTTTGAAATTCGCTACAACTGGGATCGAGATCTTGCCGAGGCGGAAACCGAAACCCCTTCCCCTGCATCACCCACAACAACGGAAATGAGCGATTCGGCGCAAATTCCCGAGTCAGCGCAAGAGTCTGTCGAAGCCTTAGCCGCATTAGGCGTATTCAGCGAAAATAGCCCCTTTGAACCCGATAAAACTGTCACTCGCGCCGAATTTGCGCGCTGGTTAGTCGCCGCCAATAACGCCTTGTACGCAAACACCCCCGGCAAACAAATCCGCCTCGTTCCCAACCCCAGTCAACCCGCTTTTAAAGACGTTCCCAAAACCAATCCCAACTTTGCCTACATTCAAGCATTAGCCGAAGCGGGTTTAATTCCCTCTCCCCTGTCAGGAGATGCGTCTGCTGCCCTATTTCAGCCCGATGCACCCCTCACGCGGGAAAATTTAGTCGCATGGAAAGTCCCCCTCGACACGCGCCAAGGTTTGCCCAAAGCGACGTTAGAAGATGTGCAGAAGGTTTGGGGGTTCCAAGACACAGCGAAAGTCAATCCCCTTGCCCTGCGCGCTTTGTTAAGCGATTATCAAAATGGAGAACAGGCGAATGTTCGGCGCGCGTTCGGATTTACCACGCTTTTTCAACCTAAAAAGCCCGTCACTCGCGCAGAAGCGGCGATGACATTGGGGTATTTTGGCTATCAAGGCGAAGGCGTGACGGCGCAGGAGGCGGTATTAGTTAATGAGTAGGGACGTACTCTGTAGGGACTACAAATTGAACGTCCCTATATTAAAACGGGTTAAGAATATAGTTGCTAACTCTTTTTATGGGAGGAGCCGTTTTTTCAATCCAAAAAAGTCCAAAAAAGAGTTGTTATTGTTTGATGACCAGAATTTTTAATAACGTAGGGTGGGAATTGCCGAAAAAAAGCTAGATTCAACAAATTCTCTCACCCTTGGCAATGCCCACCACACGCCTTGCTAATCGATTTGGCTAGGTTCTTAATATTGCTTGAGCGCGCGCTGCATTTCTCGCTTGTCCTGACGTTCTCTGACTGCCTCGCGTTTGTCGTGCAATTTTTTCCCGCGTCCGAGTCCGAGACTCAATTTAACCCAACCGCGTTTAAAATACATCTTCAAAGGCACTAAGGTTAAACCCTGTTGTTCCAATTTACCAACGAGTTTGCTAATTTCTTTGCGCTTGAGCAATAATTTGCGCGTGCGGCGCGGTTCGTGGTTGAAATATTGGCTGCTAGCTTGATAGGGGGAAATATGCGCGTTTAACAGCCACGCTTCGCCATTACGAATGAGTCCGTATGCGTCTCGCAGGTTCACTCTTCCGGCACGAATGGATTTGACTTCGCTTCCACTGAGAGAAATTCCCGCTTCGTAGGTTTCGAGAATTTCGTAGAGATAGCGCGCTTGGCGATTATCGCTGATGATTTTAATGCTTCCGTTTTTTTCGCCCATTTATACTTTTGCTGAGATGTTTCGTCGGGTGGTAATTGAGGATTTTTGAGAACTTTTTATTTCTGGGAATTTCGTATTTTATATAAACTATTTATTATAGCGCGCTTTCGTAAAATTTTAGCGCTCCATGTCTTGAATTGCAGGCTCGGTAGAGCGAAATTGTGGATTTATTATTCCGAATGGTTGCGCGCGCGATCGCAAGTTAGCTCGAATTTGTGCCATTGCCGCCGTCCCTTCTACCACTTCTCCGCGTTGAGATGCTTCCCAACCCCTTAGCACGTCCTTCTGAAGCTCTAGCAGTCGCCCTTGGTATAAGTCCTGTTGTTGCTCGAGGAGGCGAATGGCTGCAAGGATAACCTCAGTTGCACTCTCATATCTACCGCTCGTCAGTTGGCGCTGTACTAGGGCTTCGACTTCAGGAGGAAGAACAATTTGCATGGTTTTAAGTCGCCGGCAAGTTTGATTAAAAGCTTATATTGTCGGAAACATCTCCATTTTAACTGGTAACTGCTTACTGGTTACTGGTAACTGAAATGACTCCCCCTAAACCACAGCCACATGAAAAATTCCATCCCCCTGACTGACGAGGGGATTTTGGACGCAACCAATAACCAACCCGGTAAATTTAGCTCGAATGTAGGTCGTTTGTTCGCCAAAGGCATCGGTAATTGTTGCCAAAAGCTGTTTTTCGCTGACTTTTTCCCCTAACGCGACTTCAGCGTGCAAAATGCCGCTGCGAGAAGCCCGAATCCACTTCGATTCTTTAATTTCTAAAGTTGGCTCCGGTATTGACAAATTGAGAAATTCGTGCATATTAAGGTGAGCCATGACGCGCAAGATACCCTCGACCCCAATGCGAATGGCCTCGCGATCAAAACGCAAGATTTCTCCCGCTTCGTAAAGTAACACGGGGATTTTGCGTTGGGCGGCGGCTTGTCGCAGGGAACCGTCGCGGGTGGTGGCGCGGATAGTGGCGGGCGCGCTAAAGGCTAAGGCACAGCGATAGGTCTCCTCGTCGTCGGTGTTGGCGCGAATTTGGGGGAGATTGGCGCGAGGGGCGGCGGCGGTGTGCAAGTCGATGCCGTGGGTGCTTTTGAGGACGATCTCTTGCATAAATAGGTGGGCGAGACGGGAGGCGAGGGAACCGGTGGGAGAACCGGGAAAACAGCGATTGAGATCGCGGCGGTCGGGGAGATAGCGGGATTGTTCGATGAATCCAAAAAGGTTGACGATGGGAACGGCAATTAACGTGCCTTGGAGGTGTTGGGGATCGACCTGCTGCAAGACTTGGCGAATAATTTCAACGCCGTTGATTTCATCGCCGTGAATGGCTGCACTCAACCACAGTTTGGGTCCTGGGTGGAGTCCATTGACGACGGCAACGGGGAGAGAAAGCATTGTTTGCGTGGGGAGGCGGGCGATGGGAATTTCGAGGCGCTGTCGCTGTCCTGGTTCAATGGTTTCGCCCGCGATCGCGATCCGATTTTCGTCGCCGTTTCCTTGATTTTGTTCCTCGCCCATTCCGTTTAGATGCCCTTTAATATTGGCCGCGATCGCGTTTTGCATTAACCTCGGCTGCACTTTTTGCCACAAACTCAATGGCTTTCCCTGCAACATCGAGTCCCGTTGCCTTTTCCACTCCTTCGAGTCCGGGAGACGAGTTCACTTCCATTACCACCGGACCGTGGTTGGAACGCAGCAAATCGACTCCGGCAATGCGCAGTCCCATTGCTTTGGCCGAACGTACTGCCGTACTGCGTTCTTCGGGGGTTAACTTCACCTTGTCAGCTTTTCCGCCGCGATGCAAGTTAGACCGAAATTCCCCCGGGGCCCCCTGACGTTTCATCGCCGCGACAACTTTATCGCCCACTACAAAACAGCGCAAATCGGCACCTTTTGCTTCTTGAATATATTCTTGCACTAAAATGTTGGCATCGAGTCCCCGAAAGGCTTCAATCACCGACTTAGCGGCTTGTTGCGTTTCAGCTAAAACTACGCCAATGCCTTGGGTTCCTTCCAACAACTTAATCACCAACGGCGCGCCGCCCACTGTAGCAATTAAACTATCGATATCTTCGGTGGCGTGGGCAAAACCCGTCACTGGCAAACCGATGCCCTTGCGCGCGAGAATTTGCAAACAGCGCAACTTATCGCGCGATCGCGAAATTGCCTGAGATTCGTTGGCGCTAAACACTCCCATCACCTCAAACTGCCGCACTACCGCCGTTCCATAAAACGTTCGCGAAGCCCCAATGCGAGGAATCACCGCATCAAAGTCTTCTAACGGCTGACCTTGATACACAATGGTCGGTTTGTGAGACGCTATATTCATGTAACAGCGCAAATAGTTGACCGCGCGTATTTGATGTCCCTGTTCCTCTCCGGCTTCTAAAAGCCGCCTAGTCGAGTAGAGAGAGGCATCTTGAGATAAAACCGCAATTTTCATTGTTGAATTTTGAATTTACGTCTAATGTGAATTAGGAGGGACGTTTTGGCGTTACTTTATAAGCAGGAGACGCTTATAGGCTTGAGCGTTAAGGGAAAATGGGGGTTTGCTACATCTATTTCACATTAAGCGTAATTTTTAGTTTTTTGTTTCCTTCTGGCTTTGGATGTAGGAACATCCGGCATCGACTAAAAAGCGTCGGCGCACGGCTTCTCGCCCCAACAGCATTCGGAACCCCATAACATCGCGATTGGTCAGCGTGAGTTCGATCGGCCACTGGCGATCGCCTAATTTTACAATAGTTTGGATGACCGGTCGCAATTGAGCGCCGCCGCCAGAATTACGAACCTCGCGCTGGTCTAAAAGTTGGGCTTCGGCAACGACTGTTATATGGCTATCTCGTTGTTGGGGATTCACTTTAAAGCGAATTTTGGGGGTTCCATCTTCTTCAAAATGTTCGATCTCGAAGGCGTGTAAGGCGGAGGAACGCGCCCCAGTATCAATTTTGGCTTTGATGTTGGAAATTCCGAGTTCTGGCAGCGAGAGGTATTCTCGCCAGCCGATAATCGGTAGAGAGGATGTTTCGGTTGGGAGTTGCACGACACTAGGTTTTAGGTTTTAGGTTTTAGGTTTTAGAACCAATGACAAATGGCAAATTGCAAACTCCTTGGCAAGGCTGTCTCGATCTCGTTTGCGGCGATCGCGAGGGAACGACTCGAGTGGTTCGCGCCTATGCTACAGCGCCTTTGAAGGTACAGCGTCCGTTTTATCCAACAGTCAAATCGCCCATTTGCGAAGTTGTAGCGCTGCATACAGCGGGAGGAATTGTTGGAGGCGATCGCCTCAACCAAACCCTGCGCTTGCAAGCCAATAGTCGAGTTCTTGCAACGACTGCTGCCGCTACCAAAGTTTATCGCAGTAATGGCAAACAAGCCAGACAAGCGATCGCGATCGACCTCGAAGAGAATGCAATGTTGGAATGGTTGCCCCAAGAGGCGATTATATTCAACGGTGCCAATTATCGGCAAGAGGTGCGCGTTGATTTAGCTGAGGGGGCGAGTTTTTTGGGGTGGGAGATAACCCGTTTCGGACGCAGCGCCAGGGGAGAGAGGTTTGTGGCGGGAGAATGGCGATCGCGAACTGAAGTTTGGCGGCAGGGGAAACCGTTGTGGATTGACAGGCAATGGCTGCCGGGTAGCGAGGAAACTTTTAACAGTCCCAATGCTTTGGCGGGTTGTCCTCTCGCGGGGACGCTGATTTATCTGGGGAAACCGGTTTCTGTGGAATTGCTGGCAAAAGTGAGAGAAGTTTTTGTAGAAGTCGGGCAATTTAGCGCAACTCGGACGCAGGGAGAAGGGTTGCTATGTCGCTATCGCGGGAATTCTACGGCTGAGGCGAAAGATGGGTTTGTGCGAGTGTGGCAACTGCTGCGACTTGGCATGGGGGAACCTGCCGCGATCGCCCCCAGGGTTTGGCAACGGTGGCAAGGGGGCGTAAAATAGCTAAACTGGTTTCGATAGTCGCGCGATCGCCGCAATCTCAAAGTCGATTCAACTTATGCAACTCACCCCCCAAGAAAAAGATAAACTGCTTGTATTTACTGCCGCCCTTCTCGCCGAACGACGCAAAGCCAAAGGACTCAAACTCAATTATCCCGAAGCAGTTGCCTATATCAGCGCGGCAATTTTGGAAGGCGCGAGAGAGGGAAGAACGGTTGCAGAATTGATGAGTTATGGAGCAACTTTGTTGGCGAGAGAAGATGTAATGGATGGCATTGCGGAAATGATTCCCGAAGTGCAAGTTGAGGCGACTTTTCCCGACGGCACAAAATTAGTCACGGTACACAACCCTATTCAATAAACAGTTACCAGTAAACAGTTACCAGTAAACACCTCAGAAGGGAAGAAGTAGAGATGTTTTATAAAACGGCACCCGTCAAATCAAGTATTGTGTAGGGTGGGAATTGCCGCTCAATTTTCAGCAGTCTTCCATCTCTCGTTAGGCGATCGATAATAAGAGGGATACTGGTAGGAGAAGTTGCATTAGCACAGGTACTTTTATATTCTTGTAAAAGTTTAACCGAAACAACTAAATAGGCATCGTTTTGGGTCAGTAACCACTTTATGAGTTTTTTATATTCCGGGTCGAGAGGATTGGCAAAGTTTTTAGCAATATTATTATCGATAAATATATCTTTTTTCATTCAATCTTCGTTATTCTGCATTAAGCGCAATATCCATTGTATCCATCATATAGGTTTCAAAAAATCCTTATATTGTCAAAGATTTACCTTGGGGAGAACAGCTTGTATTTTTAGAAATTAATCGACGACAATTCAAGTGTCAACACTGTCAAAAGCCTTTTAGTGAAGACCTGAATTTTATTCAATCTAGAAGAACCTATACAAAAAGACTAGCTCGTCAAATTATCCAGCAAGTCATCGAGTCAGATATTCGCAGCGTTGCTCAGAAAGGAGTTGTAACAACAGCCGAAATTGAAAGAATGCTAAAAGATGCTTCATGCAAGTGCTTATTAGAAGAAATTGAAGAAGTCAGTATAGATTTGTGGAAAGGCTACAAAAACTTAGTCAAAGAACTAATGCCTAACGCTCAAGTGGTCGCCGATAGATTTCACGTCATGGCTCAAATTAATCAAGAACTAGACGAAGGGAGGAAAGCGGAAAAGCGTCAAGTAGAAGAAGCCGTAAAAGCCTCGAAATCTCCTCAAGAAAAAGAGAAGCACGAGCAAGTTTTAGCCGAACTCAAAAA
>JAXHVQ010000108.1:0-20284 GCA_034189065.1 Cyanobacteriota bacterium | reverse complement strand
TAGCCCAACATATTTCTGATTGCGGATGGGGAACATTCGTCAACTTTCTCGACTACAAACTCGAGCGTGAAGATAAACGTCTGGTTGAGATAGATAGATGGTTTCCGAGTTCTCACATCTGCCCTGATTGCCTAACTCAACAGCCAAAAATGGAGCTTTCGATTAGGAAGTGGAGCTGCATCAACAGTGAGTGTAATGCTGGTCACGACCGCGACGAAGCAGCTTCAAAAAACATTAGAGCAGAGGGCATCAGAATCATAAAAGCGGAGGGAACACCCGCTTCTGCTAGCGGAGGAAGTGTAAGACAAGATCGGGGTCGTAAGACCAAGGTAGTGCAGCATCCTGCGAAGCTAGAAACTACCACCTCGTCCCGTTAGGGCAGGTGGTAGTAGTTCATATCACCGCCTTCGAGGGGGCGGTTGTGATAGTCTGTATGGCATATGGCTACGCGCAGAACCAGGTTGCGATATGAGTTTCACCGCTACTCCCACTTCCAGTCAAAATTCGGAAAACAGTCCCGCCGGAGTTCTCCTGGCTCGGGGGTTAACTGAAAAGTCTGGCAATTATAAAAAATTAATCTCGGCAGCTTTGAGTTGGACCGGAAAAGAACCCTTTCTGACTCAAATGCTTTGCAAGCTAATTGTTGATGCTGAGGATAAGCCCGAAGAGGGGAACGAAGCGGAATGGGTGGATTCGTTGGTGCGATCGCAATGGCTCGATTGTTGGGAGACGCGCGAGGAGTTGAAGTCCTTGCGCGTGATTCGCGATCGCCTCAGCCAACCTAAAGCGCGCAGTGTCAAACTCCTCGAACTCTACCGACAAGTTTTACAAAAAGGCGAGGTTCCCGTTACCTACAGCGCCGAAGAAAAGGAATTGCAATTGTTGGGGTTAACCGCCAAGCAAGATGGCAAACTCCGCGTCCACAATTGGATTTATGCCTCGATTTTTGATATTGATTGGGTGGAAAAGACCCTCAAAACCCTCAAGGCGACAGTTGAGTCTTCAGATGCAGAATTTCTCCAAACTTTTGCGGAGTTGGAGCGGAAATTACTGATTTCCCAAGTCGATATTTTGACGCAAACTGAGGGAGACGGGGAGGATGGATCGGTCGCTCAAACCCTGTACGAAGTGCTGCGAGAAGTGACGGCAAAAGTCGGCGATATTTTGGGGGCGGAACGGACGACAATCTTTTTGCTCAACGATGACAAAACTGAATTGTGGTCCTTAGTTGCCCAAGGGGAGAATGACGAATTTCTCGATATTCAAGTGCGCGTCGGCGAAGGGATTGCCGGTCAAGTGGCATCGTCTCAACAAATTATTCATATCCCTGAAAATGTTTACGAAGACCCGCGTTCTCAACTGGTCAAAGAATTTGATAAAAAGTATAACTATCGCACCCACAATATCCTCGCCTTTCCAATTTTAGACGACGATGCCCAACTGGTAGCAGTGATTCAACTGCTTAACAAGGTACAACAACCCGGCACCTCGGTCCGAGGGTTCACCGCCACTGATATCGAGCGTTTGGCTAAATGCGTGGTTCCCATTCGACGCATCCTCGCAATTTGCCAATCCGCCTACGAAGCGACCAAAAAACTGAGGGCAACCGCCGCGTTAACTGAGGCGACGCGATCGCTCGATAAACTGGATCTCGAAGATGCTACTCAGTTGTTGCAGCGGATCATGGAAACTGCGAAAAAGTTGATGAATGCCGATCGCAGTACGTTATGGTTGGTGGATAGCGATCGCGGCGATTTGTGGACCGAATTGCCCCAACAAGGAGTCATTCGCTGTCCCATCGGCACCGGGTTTGCCGGTCAAGTCGCTCTCAAACGGAAACCGACTATTATTCCCTACGATTTGTACGACGATCCCAATGCCGAAAATGCGAAAAAAACTGACGAACAAACCCATTATCGGACTTGCAGTTTGCTGTGTATGCCGGTGTTCGGTCCCAACGGCGATTTGTTGGGCGTGACGCAACTGGTGAACAAGCGCAAGCGCGGAGATCTTTCCGAGTACGACCCCAATCTTTGGCCGGAAGTGCCGGATTATTTCAAAGCAAGTTTTGACAAAAACGACCGCCAGTCGATGCAGGTTTTTAACGAACGGGTGGGGACGATTCTTAATTATGTGCGCGCCAACCAATCCTTAAAACAGCGCGTTCAGAACGAGCCCAAGGATACGATTTACCAAGCGCTGACATTATTGACTCAGGCGATGACCGTTCAACCCCAAGAAACGGGCTATGATTCGCTCTATCATTTACTCGATTTTGTCGGCGTATCGATTAGTAAATATATTGATTGCGAGTCGGCGGCAGCATTCCTCTTCGAGCGCGCGACCCAAAAATTGTGGTCTTTGGCTGTAGACCCCCGAGGTCGAAAAGTTAAAGAGATTCGCATCTCTTCTAAAAAAGGTATCGCCGCTCGGGTTTTAGCCGATCGCTCCGTTAAGATTAACAACAAAATTGGACATTTTAAGCATTCTTTGCTATCTGCAGAATTCAAGACGACGAATACAGAAGCGCTCCATCATATTTTACTGTTTCCCATTTTTGACGGGGAAGGTACGCCCGTTGCCGTTATTCGCTTGATTAATAAATTGAAAGGTCCGATGGTTCCGGGGGCCGCGATCGCCGAACAAATCGATCCCCACGGTTTCAGTCGTTCCGATGCCAAGTTGTTAGTCCGGCGACGAGATGCGTTACTCCCAATTTTGCTAGCGGGTCAATCTTTTTATGAAGAAGTGCGCAAGCAACAGCCCTTTTGCAATTTGCCTTAAATGGCATTTTCATAATGAATAATGAATAATGAATAATGAATAATGAATAATGAATATAGCGCTTTTCATTTGAATGAGGTATAAGGGAAAGGGATATTCCCAAATCCCCCCGTCTCGCCGTATCGCCATCTATTGAATTTCATTTGGACAAGAACGCCCTCGGGCAAAATCGCTAATATTGTCCAAAGTTGTTTCTGCAATCTTTTGAAGTGCGTGGCGCGTAAAAAATCCTTGATGCGCCGTAATTACCACATTGGAAAACGATTGTAACAACTGAAACGTATCATCTTGAATCACTGTATCCGACAAATCTTGAAAAAATAACTCTTCCTCTTGCTCGTATACGTCGATCCCTAAATATCCAACGCGACCCTCTTTAATCGCCTCAATAACTGCCCTTGTATCGATCAATTGTCCGCGACTGGTATTAATTAACATTGCTCCAAACTTCAACGACTGTAGCGATTGGGAATTAATTAAATGCTTAGTTTGCTCGGTCAAAGGACAGTGTAGCGAAACAACATCCGAACTCGCCAGAAGTTCTGGAAGCTGGACATACTTTGCGCCCAACTCCAAACAAGCCGGATTTTGGCGAACATCGTAGGCAAGCAAATGACAACCGAACCCTTTCATAATTTGAGCAAAACAGAGACCAACTTTTCCCGTTCCCACCACGCCAACTGTCGCGCCGTGCAAATCGAATCCCAGCAATCCTTCGAGAGCAAAGTTATCATCGCGCACTCGATTGTAAGCGCGATGTAGTTTGCGATTGAGCGTTAAAACTAAGGCGGCGGCGTGTTCGGCAACGGCATGGGGAGAATAAGCAGGAACTCGCACCGCAGTCAGATTCAACTCTTTAGCTGCTGTAAGATCGAGATGGTTGTATCCTGCCGATCGCAACGCAATTAATCGAGTCCCTCCCCGCGCTAAAATTGAGAGAGTTTCTCGATCGAGGCGATCGTTAATAAACGCGCAAATTGCGGGATACCCGGCGGCGAGAAGTGCCGTTTCCGAGGTCAAACGCGGTTCTAGAAAATGCAACTCGTGTTCCGAGGCGCGATCTTGATTTGCTCCTTCTAAGAATTTTCGGTCGTAGGATTTGGTACTGAAAACGGCAACTTTAGTCATTGGTTAGGGGCGGGGTAACCCCGCCCGTACTGGTTATTAATCATTAGAAAACTGTATTTCCCACCGTTCAACTTCCCGGCAGATTGCGCAAACTTTCTCGAAGATGGGAGCGATCGCCTAAAATCTTTAATAGCGGGCCGTGAGAAGCCATTTCTACCACGCTAACCGAACCCACCAACATTCCGATGCGATCGCGAAATCGTCCCACATCGATTCCCAATAACTCGCACAGCATAATCCGAATCGTCGCCTTGTGGGACACCACCAAAACATTCCCCGTTGGATACATTTGCTCGATTTCCTCCAACACCAAAGCACTGCGACGCGCAATTTCAATCCCCTTCTCCCCACCCGTCGGCGCATTCCAACCCGGATCGTTCAACCAGCGCAAATAGGCATCGCGATCCTCATCGTACACCTCTTGAGGCGACTTCCCCTCCCACTTCCCGTAAGCAATTTCCTTCAACCCCTCCCGTACCTGCATCGACAGCGCGATGCGATCGCACAACGGTTTCGCCGTCATTTTCACGCGCGTCATCGGACTCGCATAAACCGCCTGCCAAGGCACCGACTGATAAGCAGCGGCAAAATCCTCCGCCATCTGCATCCCCTCTGAGGTTAACCCCAAATCCAGCGTCCCGCAATACGTCCCCGTGCGACTCGACTCCGTATCCCCGTGCCGCAAAAAATAAAGTGTAAGATTGTCCTTTGTCATTTGTCCTTTGTCATTGGTTCTTCGTCATTTGTCATTGGTTCTTCGTCATTCGTCTTTTGTCAATGGTTCATTCCCTTCCCCAAATCTCAACCCATCCGTTTCCCCAATCCCAAATCCCAACCCCACAATCCCAACGCTCAACTTAATCCGTTGCCTCCGCCCCCAAATCTCAACCCCGCAATCCCAACGTGCAACTTAATCCGTTGCCTCTCCCCACTTCCAATTAGTAATTTCCCGCTTATCGATCCCATGCTTGCGCGCATAATTAAGATTATCGATAATCTGATTCTTCATGCGTTCCTTCACATAAGCCGCAGCCGACTGTAACTTAGGAACGCGATCGATAACATCAATAACCAAATTAAAGCGATCGATTTGATTATTAATCGCCAACTCCAACGGCGTATTAATATTCCCCTCCTCCTTATAACCGCGCACGTGAATGCGATCCTGATTCGTGCGACGATAGGCCAACTTATGAATCAACCAAGGATAGCCGTGGAAATTAAAAATAACCGGCTTATCGGGCGTAAACAGCGTATCAAAATCCCGATTCGACAGTCCGTGGGGATGTTCTCTGTCCGACTGAAGTTTAAACAAATCCACCACATTGATAAACCGCACCTTCAACTCTGGAAACTCCTCGCGCAAGATTTCCGTCGCCGCCAAAGATTCCATCGTCGGAATATCGCCGCAACACGCCATCACCACATCGGGAATATCGGGATCCTTGCCGCAGTCGTCGTTGCTAGCCCATTCCCAAATCCCAATACCCTTAGTGCAGTGCGCGATCGCCTCCTCCATGCTTAAATACTGAAGATGCTTCTGCTTGTCTGCCACAATCACGTTCGCATAATCCGTACTGCGCAAACAGTGATTCGCCACCGACAACAAACAGTTGGCATCCGGCGGCAAATACACCCGCGTCACGCTCGCACTCTTATTCGTCACCAAATCAATAAACCCCGGATCCTGGTGCGAAAACCCATTATGATCCTGCCGCCATACCACCGACGACAGCAAAATATTCAGCGAAGACACCGGCGCGCGCCAGGGAATATGGGACGTGCAAATATCCAACCACTTGGCGTGTTGATTGAACATCGAATCAATCACGTGGGCAAAAGCCTCATAGGTATGAAACAACCCATGTCGTCCGCTCAGTAAATACCCCTCCAGCCAACCTTCTAGGGTATGCTCGCTCAGCATTTCCATCACCCGGCCATCCGGTGCAAGCTGGGAACCGTCCTCATCTTCGGGCAAATAATCTGCCAGCCACGTCTTCTTCGTCACCTCGTAAATCGCGCTCAACCGATTCGATGCCGTTTCATCCGGTCCGAACACGCGGAAATTGGTCATATTTTTCGCCATGACATCGCGCAAAAATTGACCCAACACCCCCGTATTTTCCACTTCGACTTTGCCCGGTTCGGTCACTTCAACCGCATAATCTCGGAAATCGGGCAATCGCAATTTCTTGCGCACCAAACCCCCGTTGGCAATAGGATTGGCGCTCATGCGGCGATGTCCCACGGGTGCCAACTCTTTCAATTCCGGCACCAACTGACCATTCTCATCAAATAGTTCCTCCGGCTTATACTCCTTCATCCACGCCTCGAGCATCCTCAGATGTTCGGGATTGTCGTGCATCGAGCCCATCGGAACTTGGTGCGCGCGCCAGAATCCCTCAACCTTTTTGCCGTCCACCGTTTCCGGCCCCGTCCATCCCTTGGGAGTGCGCAGGATAATCATCGGCCAGCGGGGACGTTTGGCAACTCCCGTGCGGCGCGCTTCTTCCTGAATCGTGCGAATTTCTTTAACGCATTGTTCCATCGTGGCTGCCATCTTTTGGTGCATGGCTTCGGGTTCTTTCCCTTCCACGACATAAGGCCGGTAGCCGTAACCTCGAAATAGACTTTCCAATTCTTCCGAGGAAATTCGAGCTAGCAGCGTGGGGTTGGCAATTTTGTAGCCGTTGAGGTGTAAAACCGGCAAAACCGCCCCATCGCGAATGGGATTGAGGTATTTGTTGGAGTGCCAGGAGGTGGCTAAAGCGCCTGTTTCCGCCTCCCCGTCGCCCACCACGCAGGTGACAATTAAGTCGGGATTGTCGAAAGCGGCACCGTAGGCGTGGGAAAGGCTGTAGCCCAATTCGCCGCCTTCGTGAAGGGAACCGGGGGTTTCGGGGGTGACGTGACTGCCAATGCCGCCGGGGAAGGAAAATTGTTTGAAGAATTTTTGCATCCCTTCTGCGTCTTCGCTTTTGTCGGGATAAATTTCGGAGTAGGTGCCTTCGAGGTAGATGGGAGCGAGTACGCCCGGTGCGCCGTGGCCGGGACCGGCGATATAAATGGCGTTGAGGTCGTATTTTTTGATGAGTCGGTTGAGGTGGATGTAGGTGAAGCTCAATCCCGGACTCGAACCCCAGTGTCCCAGGAGGCGATATTTGATGTGTTCGGCTTTGAGGGGTTCTTTAAGCAGGGGGTTGTCGCGCAGGTAAATCATGCCGACGGCGAGATAGTTACAGGCGCGCCAGTAGGCATGGATTTTTTGCAGTTCTTCTTTTGATAAAGGGGTTTGTTGTTCGGTGTTGGTTTGTCTTTCTGGAGCTGCAACCATAAGTTTAGTTCGAGATCGCTTTTTTAAGTATCTTTATTACTTAAAGGTCAGTTTTTTAGATTTTGACTCGAACTTATGGTTTTTTTAAGATTTAGGATTAAATTGTTATTATTTTAATGGAAAAATGCGTGTTTTTGATGAAGTTATAGCTATTTCCTATTTTGAAGTTAATCATGCTTGATGTATTCTAGTTTACAAAAAACAGTCGTCGCTCTTAATCTTAATTTAAAGAAAGTATAATGTAATATAGCCTTTTTCAATTGAGTGAGGTACAATACAAACAGTGCGTAAACCAGTTGAGAAAATCTAGCTCCGTCACTTGACTATAAGCTTCAACTAGCGCTTCTTCTAAAGCCTTATAAGTCCGTGCTCCCAAATAGCGAAGATTTGATTTTTTGACCAAAAGTTTTCAATCGGAGACAAATCTGGGGAGTAAGGCGGTAAATAGATGAGTTCTGCCCCCGCTTCTCGAACCGCTTTTTCGATATTCTCTCCTTTATGAATGCTATAATTATCTAACAGAATAACTGCCCCTTTCCAGAGTTGGGGAACCACAGCGATCGCGCGTTTCTTATAAAACCTACTATGACTGAAAAACCGTTAGAACTGGAAAGTTACGTCGAGCAAATGTCCGCGCTTTTGGACTTACGCCTCTCCCCAGAAAGCAAAGTTAATGTCATCGAAAACTTAAGGACTCTCGCTCGTATTTCCAAACTCTTTACAGAATATCCCGTACCCGAAAATACCGATATCGCCTCTAAATTTAAGCCTTAAACTTTAATTTTGGATGAATAATGAATCTCAATCGATACGACTTTTTCTTAGTAATTGACCTTGAAGCAACCTGCTGCAATGTGAAAACCATTCAGCGCCACGAAATGGAAATTATTGAAATTGGTGCAGTGATGGTTAAAGCGGCGGGACTGGAAACCACGAGCGAGTTTCAAACATTCGTCAAACCCATTCGCCATCCCATTTTAACTGAATTTTGCAAAAATTTAACGTCGATTTCCCAAGAACAGGCGGATCGCGCGCCTTTCTACCCAGAGGCGATCGCGGAATTCAAAACCTGGATGTCCTCGTACTCTAACTTTATCTTCGGATCTTGGGGCGATTACGATCGCAAGCAAATCGAACAAGATAGTCAATACCACAATATTCCCTATCCCATCGCCAGCGGTCATGTTAACTTGAAAAAACTCTTTACAACGCAGCAAAGACTTCCCAAACGCTACGGCATGAACCAGGCGCTCAAACTAGCTAATATTCCCCTAGAGGGAACGCATCATCGAGGAATTGATGATGCGCGTAATATTGCTAAATTGCTTCCCTATTGTTTGGGTCGAAAATGGCTATAAACCCGACCGATATTAAATATCCAAATCGGTTAAATTGAGTTTAGACCCATAGGTTTCGATAAACTCGCGTCGGGGTGCCACGCGATCGCCCATTAAAACGGTAAAAATGCGATCGGCTTCGGCTGCGTCTTCAATCTCCACGCGCTTAATCGTGCGGGTTTCCGGGTTCATTGTGGTGTCCCACAGTTGTGTGGGCATCATTTCCCCCAATCCTTTAAACCGTTGGATGGTATAGTTGGCGTTGGCAGGAAATTGCGCGATCGCCTGTTGCAATTCGCGATCGGTATAACAATATTGATGGCTGCGTCCGCGTTCTAATTTATACAGCGGCGGACAGGCAATATAGATATAACCCCGATCGACTAAATCGCGTTGATAGCGATAGAAAAATGTCAGCAACAGCGTTCGGATGTGCGCGCCGTCAACGTCAGCATCAGTCATCAATAGGACTCGATGATAGCGCAGTTGAGAGTCGTCAAATTCTTCCCCTTTAATCCCCAAACCCAAAGCTGTAATTAAAGCTTGGATTTCGTTATTTTTGTAGATTTTGCTGTCGTCGGTTTTCTCGATATTCAAGATTTTACCGCGTAACGGCAGAATGGCTTGAAAACGGCGATCGCGGCCTTGTTTTGCACTCCCGCCGGCCGAGTCGCCTTCCACGATGAAAATCTCGGATTCGCTCGGGTCGCGCGTACTGCAATCCGCCAGTTTCCCCGGCAAGGTTGACGATTCCAAAACCGATTTCCGTCGCACCAATTCGCGCGCGTGACGGGCTGCTTCTGCCGCCTTATACGATTGAATGGCTTTTTCAATAATCGAGTCGGCAACTTGAGGATTGAACTCGAGATATTCGTTGAGAACTTCCCCGACCAAAGAATCGACAATTCCTCGAACTTCGGTATTCCCCAGTTTAGTCTTCGTTTGTCCTTCAAACTCGGGATCGGGAACCTTGACCGAAATCACGCCCGTTAACCCTTCGCGAACGTTTTCTCCGCCCAAATTTGACTCATTTTCTTTGATTTTATTGCGCTTGCGGGCGACGGTATTCATCGTCCGAGTGAGAACCGTTTTTAACCCTTCCAGGTGCGTCCCTCCGTCGATGGTACGAATATTGTTGGCAAAACCGAGGAGGTTGTCGCTATAGGCATCAATGCACCATTGCAACGCCACTTCCACCGTCACGCCATCCCGTTCGCCTTCGACATAAATAATATCGGAGTGTAGGGGATCTTTTTCCCGCGTCATATAGGTGACGTATTCTCTGATACCGCCTTCGTAGCAATAGGTTTCGATGCGAGGTTCTTCGAGGCGGCGATCGCTAAAGGTAATTTTAACCCCGGCGTTGAGATAAGCCAACTCTCGCAAGCGTCCGGCGAGAGTATTATAGTCAAAATCGATGCTATCGGTGAAAATTTGGGTATCGGGAAGGAAGCTAATGGAAGTCCCAGTGCGATTTTTCTGTTTGTCCGGTTTAGCCTCTAAATCGGTGACGGGAATGCCGCGTTCGTAGCGTTGGCTGTGAATTTTGTTTTCTCGCAAAACGGTGACGTTTACCCATTCCGATAGGGCATTGACAACGGAAATCCCCACGCCGTGGAGTCCGCCCGATACTTTGTAACCGCCGCCGCCGAATTTTCCGCCTGCGTGAAGAACCGTCATCACGGTTTCGAGGGCCGATTTGCCCGTTTTGGGGTGCATATCGGTGGGAATGCCGCGTCCGTTGTCGGTAACGCTGACCGAACCGTTGGCGTTGATATCGACTTCGATGTGGGTGCAATATCCCGCTAGCGCTTCGTCGATGGCATTGTCCACCGCTTCGTAGACGAGGTGATGGAGCCCTCGCGGTCCGGTGGTGCCGATGTACATCCCAGGTCGCTTGCGGACGGCTTCAAGACCTTCGAGAACTTGAATTTGATCGGCGCTGTAACTGCTCGTCATATAATGTCTCCGGTTAAATATGAGGAGCCGCGTTTCGACCCCTTAATGGCAAAACCATTAAAAATTTTAACACAAAAGGGTTGCAGGCTGCATGGGAAGGGTTTGGTTAAAAGTTTGGTGAGGGGATACACCCCTTATTCATTTGTGTATTTTTGCTGCTTTGGCCCGGGTCGAGGAGGTAGTCTGTAGCGTTGGGGTTGGAGGCGATCGCGTTGTGGAGTTGGATCGCGAGGGAATTGGCGATTTTGCGGACTTCTCGGTTCGCCAGTCAAACCTCTACGGCAGCATTCCCAAGTGAGTTTCGGGGAATGATAAGGATTGCGTTGTTTGGCGATCGCGCGTTCGTTCGGCAACCCAGTTGCGAATTCCTCACTGGGTCGTGAAGCGTTTGGGTGTATCCCGAAGGAAAAAAGCAGCGATCGCCAAATTTTGTCTCGACTCCGGCATTCAAACACTAAGCAAAGCACCTGAAAATTCTAGCATAGGAGGGTTCAAGGCAGAATCGAGGTCGTTCTGCTCAAATTGCTTTGAGAGGGTACGCCGAGATGAGGCATAATAAATTTACCAATAAGTCAGCTCGGCAGACCAATGCCCATTTTTACCATTGGACATTCTAACCTCAGTATCGACGAGTCGATGGCGCGGCTGCACCAACACGGTATTACGGCGGTGGCGGACGTGCGATCGCATCCCTACAGTCGCTATCTTCCCCACTTTAATAAAAATTCCCTAGAAGCCTCTCTCAAAATAGCTAATATTCGCTACGTTTTTCTCGGACGGGAGTTGGGCGCGAGACCTCAAGATTTGAACTGTTATGTCGGCGGAAAAGCCCTATATGAAAGAATTGCCAGCACGCCTGAATTTCAAAGAGGAATTGAGCGTTTGGTTGAGGGCGAAAAAAAGTATAATATTGCTTTAATGTGTGCGGAGAAAGATCCCGTTACTTGTCATCGCGCTGTTTTGATATGCCAGCACTTGCGAAAACATAATTTGGAAATCAAACATATTCTGACTAACGGCAACCTTGAAACTCAAGCAGAACTTGAAGAGCGTTTATTGGTGCTACACGGCTTGAGTGAATCTTCTCTAAATCAACCCGTTCAACTTTCCCTGTTTGACTCCACCACTCCTCCTTTAAATCTTTCTCGAAAAGAGAGATTGAAAAAGGCTTACTTTCTCCAAGGAGATAAAATCGCTTACGTTGACAAAAATATAGATAAATAAATCGATGACTGTAACTCTATTCACGATTGGATTTACCCAGAAAACAGCCGAGCAGTTCTTTGAAACCCTGAGAAAATCTGGGGTAAAACGGATTATTGATACTCGTTTGCATAATGTTTCTCAACTTTCTGGTTTCGCTAAGCGCAAAGACTTAGAGTATTTTCTCAAAAAAATCTGTAATATTGACTACAGACACGAAGTTGATTTAGCCCCCACAAAGGAAATTTTAGACGACTATAAAAAGAAAAAAGGAGATTGGGAAATTTACGAGCAAAGGTTTATTCAACTCCTAGAAAACCGTAAAATTGAACGCCATTTTTCTCCAAAATTGTTTGAAGACAGTTGTTTGCTGTGTAGCGAAGCAAAACCCCATCACTGCCATCGCCGTCTCGTCGCAGAATACTTAAATCAACAGTGGGGAAATATTAAAATATGCCATCTTTAACACAGGTAATTTGTTTGGCAAATTCTTGGAAGCGGGGAGGACGGTGTATTGCAGGAATTAATCCTCGAACCGGTCAGTGGGTTCGTCCTGTTTCTCAGCTTCCTTATGGTCAAGTTTCCCAAGAAATGCGTCGGATTGATTGTCGAGAACCAGAATTGCTAGATTTGTTAAAAATTCCCCTTGATAAGACAGGAGAAAACTTTGGGTTTGAGAGCGAAAATCGGACAATTTTGCCGGGGAAATGGCGGCGCGTCGGACACATTTCTCCCCAGAATGTGTTGCCCTATTGTAGCGAAGAGGAGTATATTTTACATAACAACGAGCGCTATGTCGCCCTTCCCTTTTTGCAGTCCTTACCCGAACGCGATCGCAAAACTCTTCAGTTAATTCAAGCGATCGAATTTTCTGTACGTTTCACGGGAAAACGCTTTGTGGCAACCCTAGCGACGGGTCGCGGAAAAACTCTAACCGCCCCCATTACCGACCCTGTATACGCCTATCGTTTAGAATTAGGAATTAGGCCGAGCGTTCCCTGTTTGGTGACAGTGAGTTTAAGTATGCCCTGGCAACCAGCAGATTGGGAAGGGGAGATTCCCTGTTGGAAGCTAATAGCTGCGGTTATCGAACTTGGCAAATGGTAGGATTATTAAGGCGCTGGCTCGATAATACACTAGGCTTTGTCAAGCAAGTGTGCCATTGGAAAATTCTTAAATATCTGTTTCAGTCTGGTTGCCAGGATTATTGACGCAAATTTATGGTGAAGAAACGGCATCAGAAATGTTGAGAAAAGTGGGCTTGCCGTGAGGTAAAAATTTAGCTCTTATTATTTGTATTGAGCGATCGCGCTACTCTTCCGTCGTTTAGTGTGGGCGATGTGCTGGTTCAGCTTTTGGGTTGCCAAATTGACGAGTTGCTGTTTGTGGCTGTTGGTGGGCTTTTTCTTGTTACAAAGTTCTTTACTGAACCAAGTGGAATTGCGATCGCCGGACAGTAGTAAAAATTCAATCCCTGAAAGCGGGTCGATAACTGTAGCATAATCGATTCCACAGGTTTGTCCTGCGGCAAGGAGCTTGAAACCGAGTTCGTCGAGTTGTTTTTGAGCGAAAAGATGAGTCATGGCGCAATTTCCTCTAGGCGTTGAAGTTCGGCGGTTGGGGGCTGTAATTCCTTCTCTGTCGCCGTCAAGCAGTTGGCGAGTTTGTTCAAAACCCATTGGGCAATTTTGTAAGCCGGGACTTTCGCATCTCCGGCAAGTTTCCACTCGTTTTGTTGCCAATGAATCAAACACCGACTGCTGCTAGGTCTGTGGGTGCAGAAGTAGTATTGGGTTTTGGCAATTTTGTAGCAGTCGATTTGGTGGCGTTTGAGTTGCGCCATGAGAATGCTGAATTTGGGTTTGGGCGAATGTTGAGTCATCGGATTTTCAAAGGGTGTCGGTAACGTCGGTACTTAACGCGCAGGAGGGCTTTCTGCCACTACCGCGCTGAAAATTGAGCATGGGAAACTGAGGCAGTGGGGGAGTTGTAGCCCATTGCCGCCGGTTGTGTTGCATAGCGATTTCCGCCTCATGATTGTGTTGTCAATCGTCATGATAGCATTACTTCATGAAGTAATGCTATCAGGTATTCAAGAATTCAAGAAGGAATCGATAAAATGAGTGCATGAGATAATGAGGTAAAAATCTATGACGAAGACTGTGGTAACTAAACGCGACGATCCCAATTACGCCCAAGTTAGTGGCTATGTGCCGAAGAAGTTGGCACTCAAATTTAAAGCCAACTGCACGATGCAGGAGACCGATCAAAGTGAAGCTTTGGAACGAGCTATTACTTTGTGGCTGGAGGAAATTGGTCAAGAACGAGACAAGAAAACTTCTTGATTGAAGAGGTTGTAAGGTAGGTGGGCAAAAATAAACGCATAACCTCGAAACCCATGTTCCTTAAGAGATAGCGCGAAGCCATTAACGTTCATAGGCTTTGGGAAACCCCGCCTTTTCGGGGAATAGCTTTGAGTTGGGAACGCAGCCAATATAAGGATGGTTCGGGCTTCCGAGGCTGATGGTGGCATCTTTTGAGGTGCGCTTTCATTTATTGTACACCAGTTTGTACCAAGATGGTGCAATAGCAGTTATTTTGACTGAAACAATTTGAAGCAATCTGACTCAGCCAGAGAGAAAATGGCTCTATCTGACAG
Organism: Cyanobacteriota bacterium; assembly: GCA_034189065.1. Lineage (GTDB taxonomy): Bacteria > Cyanobacteriota > Cyanobacteriia > Cyanobacteriales > Spirulinaceae > FACHB-1406. Next base: position 5,880 of record JAXHVQ010000108.1, on the reverse strand, counting down.
TACACTAGAGCTATGGCAAGGAGAGTGCAGATTGATATAGAAGGGCTGGAAGAGAAAATTACGGCGTTTATGAAGGTTGAACGTCGTTCATCTTTGGCTCAAATGATTCGGGTTCTTGTGGAGGAAGCCCTCGAAGCCAGAGGAGAACCGCCTATTCTCGAAGAGTTTCCAGAGGAAGCTGCCACAAATTTCATCAAGGCGCTGGCTAGAGGAAAACAACCCTCATTGGAAGAAATGGCGGAACTGGCGCGATCGCTATCGCTTTCAGAAAAAGAGCTTTTGGCGGTATGCGATCGCGTTTTAAAGGAAAAGGAGTAACCAGAAAAAATGTTCGATCTCAATCAGAGTGCATCCGAATCGTCCGAAAAGGTAATAGATTTGCCACTGGGAACAATCGAAGCCTTATCGGGTTGCCTGTTGGAAGAATTAGGCGAACCTTCCACCGAATGGGAAGAACAAGCGTTGCGATCGCTCTTAAACGGTCATTACGATGCAGCCAAGCGCTTTGGTTTGCACGATCCCTGCAACTCTTACTTAGCCGCGATTTCTTGTATGGCTAGCGCCTTTCGCTCTCCCGTGGTTGCAGACAGCGTTTTGCGAGATGCAGCACGGCACGCCTCAGATGTGGCGAAAAAAAGGGCTGAGGCTCGCATCGCCGACCAGTTTCAGCGACTTTTGCCATAGAGCGGATTGGGGATGAAGTGCGGTTTTAGGGGAAAATGGACGCGATCGCGCCGTGCATGACGCGATCGCCTCATCCCGCACGAACAAAACCACGCCTTCGCTTCAAATCGTCTAAACTGAAGAGTGTTCGCTACTGACACTTAATTCAATGCCCCGTTGGTTCAACATTGCCGGTCCGTGCAAGGCTGACAAACACTATATGCTCTCCCCCACAAGTCGCTTACCCGACTTGGAAACTCTTATTGAACAAGAAAGTTATTTTGTCGTCCACGCACCGCGACAAACCGGAAAAACCACGGCCATGCTAGCACTGGCAAAACAATTAACCGAAAGTGGAAACTACGCAGCGGTAATGGTATCGGTAGAGGTGGGGAGTGCCTTCAACAACGACCCCAGCGCGGCAGAATTAGCTATTTTAGGCACTTGGTACGACACAATTTCAATCCGATTGCCCGAAGAATTGCAACCTCCGATTTTCAATCGAGAACAAAAAGAAGAACCCGGACAGAGAATTCGAGCCTTTTTCCAAGCTTGGGCAAGGGTTTCATCTCGGCCTTTAGTCATATTTATTGATGAAATTGACTCGTTGAAAAATGATACCCTCATTTCATTGTTGAGACAGTTACGCGATGGCTTTCCTAATCGTCCAGAAAACTCCCCCGCTTCGGTGGGACTAATCGGTTTGCGAGATGTACGAGATTATAAGGTTGCGTCGGGTGGGAGTGACAGACTCAACACCGCCAGTCCATTTAATATTAAAGTGAGTTCGATTACCCTAAGAAACTTTAATGGGACTGAGGTAGAACAACTCTACCAACAACATACCCGAAAAACGGGACAATTGTTTACCCCAGAAGCCACAGCGACAGCCTTCGATTTGACCCAAGGACAACCTTGGTTGGTCAATGCGTTGGCAAAAGAAGTTGTGGAAAAATTGGTTAAAGATAGAAATATTAAAATCGAAAAAGAACATATTTTACAAGCCAAAGAAATCTTAATCGAACGTCGAGATACTCACTTAGATAGTTTAGCAGAACGCTTGAGAGAACCGAGAGTGAAAGCGATTATAGAACCGATATTAGCGGGGTCAGAATTGGGGGATGTCCCCAACGATGATATCCAATTTGTCATTGACTTGGGGTTATGTAAAATGCACCCCCAAGGTGGATTAACGATTGCCAATCCCATTTATCGAGAGGTGTTACCTAGAGTATTAACGGTAACATCAATGGCTTCGCTACCGACAATTGCTCCGACTTGGTTGACCCCAGAAGGAGAGCTAGATAAAGAGGCATTGTTAGCAGCATTTATTAAGTTTTGGCGACAGCACGGGGAACCGTTATTGGGGACGACCAGCTATCACGAAATTGCCCCTCACATCGTCTTGATGGCGTTTTTACATCGCGTTGTCAATGGGGGTGGAACGCTGGAAAGAGAATACGCGATCGGGAGCGGCCGTATGGATTTATGCTTGCGTTATGGAAGTGTCACATTGGGAATAGAATTGAAAGTCTGGCGGGAAAAGAAACGCGACCCACAGGCAGAAGGAATCGAACAGTTGGAATCTTATTTGGGACAGTTGGGGTTGAATGAAGGTTGGTTGTTGGTGTTCGATCGCCGTTCTAATGCGTTGCCGATAGAAGAGAGGTTATCGACGCAGATTGTTAATTCTGAAAATGGACGGGTTATTACTGTCATTCGCGCTTGACACTCCTTGATGGGGAGACGGGGGGAGCGGGGGAGCGGGGGAGATGGGGAGATGGGGGGAGCGGGGGAAGCAGGGGAAGCAGGGGAAGCAGGGGAAGCAGGGGAAGCAGGGGAAGCAGTGGGAGAATTGCTGCTTACTGATTACTGTTCACTGTTTACTGTTTACTGTTTACTGTTTACTGATTACTGTTTACTGTTTACTGGTAACTGATTACTGAAATGACTCCTCGCTCGGGATACACTTTACCGGTTTTTGCTTGTGCGGCGGCGATCGCGGCCCTGCGTCATTTGCTATCCTCTCCATCGTCCCAAACCGATCGCGTTATAACTCTAAATCTCCTCGAACCGACTCAAATCGTCGAAATTCCTATCGAACAAGTGGCTCGAATTGGCGAAAATCAAGCTCTTGCGATCGCGCGCAGCGATCCGGGGGACAATTTAGACCTGACGCGCAATACGCCGATTTGGGCGATGGTGGAGTTATTTCCTCGCTTTCCCGACAGCGAAGAGGAACAAATTGAAATTCGCGGCGGTGAGGGAGTGGCGAAGTTAATAGATGAGGGGGGAAAGGCGGCGATTTATCGGTACGCGCAACGACTACTACGAGAAAATATACAGCGCTGTTTGCCGCGCGATCGCGGCGCAATCTGTACCTTCATTTTACCCGAAGGCAGACAACTGGCCCAACGCACGTCTAATGCTGCTTTTGGCGCAATTGAGGGGTTATCTTTATTAGGAACCACGGGGATTTCCCAACCCCTTAGCGCGCCCGGACAGTTGGAGATTTTCCAAGAAGAATTAGCGCTCAAAGCCAGTCAGTTCGACGAATTGGTGTTTTGCGTGGGGGAAAATGGTCTCGATCTCGCGCAAAAACTGGGAATCGATCGCGATCGCCTCGTCAAAACCGCGAATTGGCTCGGACCGTTACTCGTTTCGGCAGGCGCGCTTGGCGCTCAATCCGTGTTGTTACTGGGTTATCACGGAAAGCTGATTAAACTTGCTGGCAGTATTTTCCACACACACCATCATCTTGCCGACGCAAGATTGGAAATTTTCACCGCATACTGTGCTAATCTGGGATTACCAACCTCTTTTTTACAGCAGGTATTTTCAAGTAAAACCACTGAAGACGCGCTGCAACAGTTGCGCGAATTCGACGCAATAGAACAAGGGCAGTGGGTGGAGCGAACCTATGGCGCGATCGCAGCCGCCATCGACACCCGCGCGCGCGACTATATTTTCAAACACAGCCAAGAAAGGGTGCAAGTCGGTTCCGTCCTCTTTGACCGGTCTCGCAAAATTATTGTAGAAAGTCCTGAAGGAACCGCGCTTCTACGGAAAATGTGTTATGATAGCTTGAATAATTAATCGATGTTTATAAGTTTTATTAAGAAGGCTTTTTATCTTATTGCTCTATTTCTACAAGGAATAGACTTTAAGTCAAAGCCAGTTTTATGCTTGATGTTTATTGATGTCAGCTCTTAACTTCCTCGAGCGAAAAAAGGAAGATTCGCGTTTATTTTGAAGCGGTGCAACTCCTACAAATCCCCCCTCCCTCGACGCTCGATCGCGGGACTCGTTCAACATACCCAAACCGACCTGATACTTCAATACCGGATGACTGCCCAAATTCCCCACTCCTTAAAAAATATCGCACCTCTGCCGACAGAGACCTTAACCAAGCGCCTCGATCGCCAAATGATAGCGATCTTGGATTTTGGCTCCCAATACTCCGAACTGATCGCTCGTCGCATTCGCGAAACCCAGGTCTACTCGGAAGTGCTGTCGTATCGCATGACCGCTGAAGAACTGCGCCGACTCAACCCCAAAGGAATTATTCTTTCGGGAGGGCCTAACTCAGTGTACGACAAAAATGCCCCTCAGTGCGACCCTAATATCTGGCATTTAGGAATTCCCATCTTGGGAGTATGCTACGGAATGCAACTGATGGTGCAGCAACTCGGCGGCAAAGTCGAACGGGCCAAACGCGCCGAATACGGAAAAGCAGCGCTAACAATAGACAATCCGGCTGATATCCTCACCAATGTTACCAACGGTTCGACCATGTGGATGAGCCACGGCGACTCCTGCACCCAACTGCCCGAGGGGTTTGAAATTTTAGCCCATACCGAAAATACGCGCTGCGCCGCGATCGCCGACCAAACGCGCCATCTCTATGGCGTACAATTTCACCCCGAGGTAGTGCATTCGGAAGACGGACAAGTGTCGATCGGTAACTTCGTCTACAACATTTGCAATTGCGAACCCACTTGGACCACCGAAACCTTCATCGAAGAAGCCATTCGAGAAGTCCGCGCTCGAGTCGGACATAAGCGAGTTTTGCTCGCCCTTTCAGGTGGTGTAGACTCCTCAACCCTCGCCTTTTTATTACACAAAGCCATCGGCGATCGCTTAACCTGTATGTTCATCGATCAAGGCTTCATGCGCAAAGGCGAACCCGAACGCTTGATGAGCATTTTCCGGAAGCAATTTCACATTAGCGTCGAATATGTCAACGCGCGCGATCGCTTCCTCGCCCAACTCGAAGGCATCAGCGATCCCGAAGAAAAACGCCGTCGCATTGGCCACGAATTCATCCAAGTTTTTGAAGAAGAATCCCAACGTCTCGGACCCTTTGACTACCTCGCCCAAGGAACGTTATATCCCGATGTCATCGAGTCCGCCGATACCAACATCGACCCCAAAACCGGAGAACGCGTCGCTGTCAAAATCAAAAGCCATCACAACGTCGGCGGACTCCCCGAAAATCTCCGGTTCAAACTCGTCGAACCCCTGCGCAAACTCTTTAAAGACGAAGTGCGCAAAGTCGGACGCGCCCTCGGGCTCCCCGACGAAATCATCCGCCGCCATCCCTTCCCCGGTCCCGGACTCGCCATCCGCATCGTCGGCGACGTAACTGCCGAACGCCTCAATATTTTGCGCGATGCCGACTTTGTGGTCCGCGACGAAATTAGCAAGCAAGGGGTTTACAATGACTACTGGCAAGCCTTTGCCGTCCTGTTACCCATTCGCAGCGTCGGCGTAATGGGCGATCGCAGAACTTACGCCCATCCCGTCGTCCTGCGCTTCGTCTCCAGCGAAGACGGCATGACAGCAGATTGGTCGCGAGTGCCTTACGATCTGTTGGAAACCATCTCTAACCGCATTGTCAACGAAGTTAAAGGCGTGAACCGGGTTGTTTACGACATCACTTCTAAGCCCCCTGGAACCATTGAATGGGAGTGATAAACGGCGATCGGTAATAGGTCATTCAACCGGATTTTAGATCGCTTTGGAAATGACCCTCATCCCCTAGCCTCCTCTGGTGTATTTCTGAGAGGAAGAGTAACTTCACTCATCCCTCTCCCAAGCTTGGGAGAGGGATGATATAATATCCGCCCCTCTCGCCCATTAAAAAACATTTCCGGTTTGGCCCCATGCCCCCATCCCCCCAGCGGGCGTAGCGAGCGGGGGGTGAACCAGATGGGG
>JAXHVQ010000107.1:12495-20411 GCA_034189065.1 Cyanobacteriota bacterium | reverse complement strand
CCCCTGCTCCCCCTGCTCCCCCCTCATCCCCCGCATCCCCCGCATCCCCTGCTCCCCCTGCATCCCCTGCTCCTCCCGCTCATCACAACGCTTATTCAGCAAGCCCTAATTAGGTCTCCCGTCGGAAACTAACCTAGAGGCTGCGCCACGAGCCCAAAGCGCGATAGGGTTAAAGATATCTGGTATCGTGATTCGCCCATTGGCGATCGCAGTAATTTCACCCCTGAATTTAACCCAAATCATCAGACTTTATGGCAGACCTCATTGACTACAAAATTTACGGCAACGACCTCCAATTGGTTGAAATCGAACTCGACCCTCGAGAAGGGGTACAAGCGGAAGTCGGAACGATGACCTATATGGAACAAAGCATCGAAATGCAAACCGGTCTTGGCGGCGGAATCGCGAGCGGTTTGTTTGCCGGAGTTAAGCGAATGCTAACCGGAGAAAGTTTCTTTATTACCACCTTTGCCAACGGCGGAAATCGGAAAGCGCGCGTTGGCTTTGCTGCGACTTCCCCCGGACAAATTATTCCTCTCGACTTGGCGAGATTGGGAGGCGAATTTTTGTGTCAAAAGGATGCGTTTTTATGTGCGGCTAAGGGGGTAGAAATTAGCGTCGCCTTTACGAAACGGATCGGGGCGGGTTTCTTTGGTGGCGAGGGCTTTATTTTACAGCGCTTGCGCGGCGATGGCATGGCTTTCGTTCAAGCGGGTGGGGCAATTATTGAAAAAAGCCTCGAACGAGGAGAGGTTTTGCGGGTCGATACGGGATGTTTGGTTGCATTTTCGCCCAGCGTGAATTACGACATTCAACTGATGGGAGGCGTTAAGAATATGCTGTTTGGCGGCGAGGGTTTAGTTCTGGCGAAAATGACCGGTCCGGGGAAGGTTTATATGCAAAGTTTGCCGTTTTCTCGGTTGGTGGATCGCATTACTTTTCCTTTGCAACAGCAAATCAAAGGGCTGACGGGGAATGGGGACGAGTGAAGATGAGCTGTTATCAATTAATTATTAATTGGGTCTAATATCTCTTCGTAAAGGAAAAAAAGGACACGGGTCTTGAGATATCCTCAGAAATCTCAGGAATGTAGCGTATAGCCGCCACTCTTGAGAGGATGTCAATTCGCGGCAACCGGCGCGGGAGAAGATTCTGCAACAGAAGCAACTTCCTCTTCAAGGGTCTCTGGATTAAACCGATAGCCAACATTGCGCACGGTTTGAATTAAACTTGGCTGACGCGGATCGGTTTCCAGTTTCTTGCGTAGCGAGAGGACGTGGGTATCAATGGTACGCGGGTTGTCAATGGCATCGGGCCAAGCACGACGCAACAGTTCCGAACGACTTAAGGGCATTCCGTCGGCTTGGGCAAGAATATAGAGTAAACTAAATTCTTGAGGCGTTAAATCGATGTATTCTTGGTGGAGTTGAATGCGGCGCTGAACGAGATCGATTTTGAGTCCGCCGTAGGACAGCGAGAGTGGTGCCGTTGACATTCGCAGGCGGCGCAGCAAGGCTTCGATTCGAGCCATGAATTCTTGCATTCCGAAGGGCTTAGTCAGGTAGTCGTCGGCACCGGCTTTTAAGCCTTTGACAATATCGCTTTGGCTGTTGCGAGCGGAAAGTAATAAAATTAGTGCCTGTCTCTGTTGATACACCCAACGACAGAGTTCTATACCATCTCCGTCAGGTAAGTCGGAGTCGAGAACGACGAGAGAGGGTTGGTTTTCGTAGAAGAGACTCCTAGCTTGATGGAGACTGGCCGATTGCTGGACTCCATAGCCGGTTTGCTGAAGATGCCACCCTAAGAGCGATCGCAGGTGAGGATTGCCTTCGACGATTAAAATACGCACAGAACCCACGTTAGCCTACATTTCTTGCTTGGTAGGCCTTAGCGTAGCAAAGCTATTGTCAGGATTTTGTAACAATGACTACTGAGGGTCTTGCTAAAATTGCCGAGGGGAGCTCTGGAGGAATGTTAATCTAAATCTAACGTCGTCTTAGGATTTAGGGGAATTGCTGGGGAATTGAAGGTTATTATAGAAATAAAACTCATTTTATGCCGATGGGCGCGATCGCATTCTTATCGTCCTCTCGCCTTCCCCAAGCTTGAGGCGGCAATCGACCTCCATCTCTGCTGATATCCTTTCACACAGGTTCTAAAATCATGCTAACCGACACGCTATCGATCCGATATTACCAAAGGTTGACCGACGCTTTGGTTGCATTGTGGGAGAGGGGCAATCGTTATAGCGAACTACAATTGTATATCGACGGCTATATTGCCAGCCTTCACCACAGTACAGCCTTAGAACCCTATTTAATTCATCGGCTCGAGCAAGAAGTGTTCCGCTTCCTCAGAGATCCGTCTAATTTTGAACTGGCTTTCCCTCAGCCTCAAGCTGAAGCGGAACCGGGCTACTATTAGTTAGCCGGGGGCGTTGTGCGGCAACGCCCCCGCAATTGTTTATTGATGTTGGGAGAACGCACTCACTGAACTGCGTTTTCCATTTTTTTTTATGAGGCTAAAGCGACTTCGACCATTTGCTGTAATTCGCCGCTTTGGTACAGCTCGATGGCGATATCGGAGCCGCCTACAAATTCTCCGTTAATATAAATTTGGGGAATGGTCGGCCAATTGGAGTATTCTTTAATCCCTTCTCTAATTTCAGGATTTTCTAGAACGTCTAAGGTTTCGTAGGGAACGCCAAGGGTATTAATAATTTGAACGACGTTATTGGAAAAGCCGCACATGGGCATTAGTTTGCTTCCTTTCATGAACACCACGATTTTATTAGTGTTGACAAGATTTTCAATTTGTGCTTTAGCTTCAGGGGTCATAGGTCGATTGCTGGTGTGATAAGGAACAAAATTAATGGACTGCGTTCAATTCTTCTTCGTTACCTTACAACTATAACGAGAGTTGCTCAATAGCGCTAAGATAGCAGTCTTGGCACTCTTTGTGTTTACTACGAACGGAAAGGCACTGAAGTGCCTACTACGAACGATCGCGCGATTTCAAGCCTGTCCCGTTTCTGACCAAGTTTGGGGCGTATACGTCTTGAGGGCTAGGGCGTGAATGGCCTCAGAAGCCATTGCCTCTTGCAGCGCGCCGTACACCATTTGATGTTGCTTCACCTTACTTTTTCCCTCAAACTCAGTCGAAACCACTGTCGCTTGAAGATGATCGCCTCCTCCAGTTAAATCCTCGACGCGGGCCACTGCGCCGGGAATTTTGGATTCAATTGTTGATTTTACCCAATCTAAGCTAACCATTAGCACCTCTTATTTTGTCATTGGTCATTGGTCATTGGTTCGTAAGCATTCAGCCATCAGCCGTCAGCCATCAGCTTGGGTAAGCATTCAGCCATCAGCCGTCAGCCATCAGCTTAAAATAAATTTAGAACGGGAGAATTGGAGATTGAGAAACTTTAGAGAATTGAAAGTCTGGGAAAAAGCTCATCAGCTTACGTTATCCATTGAGCTGAAAACTGAAAGCTGAATGCTGAAAGCTAAATGCTTACATTGGTTCTAAAACCTCGCTATAGCCTCAACTTGAATCTCTGTTAACGCGACGATGTGGGAGGGGCAGATTGAACGGCGCGGGGACGAGGGAAAGGCGAATCTACAAATCCTAACTCAAATAATTGTTGATAGGCTTTTTTGCCCAATTCCGTTGTCGGATTTTGCGATCGCACGATTTGAATCAAGAGAGGGACGGCGAGTTCGGGGCGTTCTTGGGCGCGGTGAACCAAGGCTAATTGATATGTTGCGAGGTCGCGCATTTCGGCGGTACTCAAGGCACTATCGCGTTGCACCTCAGAAATGCGGTTGTCGATGCCCGAAAAACTATCGGCGAGTTGGGAATAAAAATTTGACAATTGGTTAAATACTTGACGGGCTTCCTTTAACTTTTGCTCGGCCAAGGTATAATTTTGCGAGACTGCGGCATTGCTCGCCTCTTCCATTAACCGCTGTCCCCCTTGCAAACTCAGCAAACTATCGGGGCGAGATAGCGATCGCAAATTGTCAGGTCCTTCGGGTATGGGAAGGGGAACGCCGGGAGAAGCGGGCATTTCCAGCAATGGTGCGCTGTCTTCGGTTTCCGGCAGGCTTTCCTCTAGGACGTTGGGCGACGACTCCCCTTCTTCAATAATTGTCGTGCGATATTGAGAACGGGCGGGTTCTGCGATCGCCAAAATCAAAGCGAGGGCAAGGAAAAGGCCACTGCGGAGGTTAAAATAGCGGGTAACTCGATGGGGCAGCATTGGTGTTTTCGGGAGTGTTTTCGGGAAGTGAACGTAGCACAACAAGCAATTACTATTGAGGTATCTTAGCATTTGTTTAAAAAGATCGATAGGCAGAGGATGGGGAGAGGGGGAGCGGGTGATGGGGAGAGGGGGAGAGCGGGAGAGGGGGAGCGGGTGATGGGGAGAGGGGGGGAGCGGGTGATGGGGAGAGCGGGGGAGCGGGGGTGAGGGTTTAAAACCTACAAACCTACAAACCTAAAACCTAAAACCTTACTTTAAACCGCTATGACGTTCAATTCTGAATTTGAAGTTCCCCCAGATGCCCAAAATACTGGCGTGCCAGAAGCTAGCGTGGGACTCATTTTACAACGCGGCGGCGAGGAATTTGTCGTGGAAAAAGCGCGCGATCGCTTTACTTTTGCCCTCAGCGCGTCGGATGGGGAGTTGCCCGACTTTTTAGCCCCCCTCAACCCTAAAAAAATCCTGCAAACCCAACTGTACGAGGTTCGAGTCCCTCCCGCACAACTGGAAATGAGGATGGAGGAAACGCGCGGATGCGATCGCGTTGCCTTTGCCAGTCACGTCTATCAAATGGCAGACAGTCCCGGAACCCTCGTTTATCTCGCCAACGAAATCGTCCTCCAATTTTCCCCCGAACCCGATGAAGAGGAAAGAGAAAATGCGATCGCGTCGTTGGGCCTACAGCGGCAGTTTCCCGTCGAAGGAGTCCCCCATACCTTTGTCTATAACCTCGGCCCCCAAGCCTCGGAAAACCCCCTCAAAATCGCCAATCGCGCCATCTCTCATCCCCAAATTCTCACCGCCGAAGCCAACATTATTATTCATCGAGAATCCTTTTATCGCCCTCAAGACGAACTGTATCCCCAACAGTGGTACCTCAACCACCAAGGCGGTTCTCAACTGGCGACTAACTCCCACATTGACATCGAACGGGCGTGGAATCTGACGCGCGGCGAACGTTCGGTTGTGGTTGCCATTGCCGACGATGCCATCGATATCAATCATCCCGATTTCCAGGGAAAAGGCAAAATTGTTGCCCCCAAGGACTTTCGCGACGAAGACTTTATCCCCCTCCCCCAACGAGACTCGGAAAGTCACGGGACGGCTTGTGCGGGGGTAGCTGTGGCTGAGGAGAATGGTAAGGGAATTGTTGGCGTTGCCCCGGGGTGCGCCCTCATGCCTTTGCGAACCACTGGCTATCTCGACGACCGTTCTCTTGAAAATTTATGTAACTGGGTCATTGACAACGGGGCGAGCGTGGTGTCTTGTAGTTGGGGAGCGGCGACTATTAATTTTCCCCTATCTTTGCGACAGCGGGCCGCGATCGCGCGCGCGGCAACCCAAGGACGGGACGGCAAAGGGTGCGTCATTGTTTTCGCTGCGGGCAATGCCAACCGACCGGTTAACGGCACGATTTTCGAGCGCAAGTGGCCCAATAAAATCTTAGAGGGGCCGACCAAATGGTTGAGCGGATTTGCGGCTCATCCCGACGCGATCGCCGTTTCTGCTTGTACCAGTCTCGCTCTTAAATCAGCTTACAGCAATTGGGGCGCTGAAATTTCGGTATCTGCCCCCAGCAACAACGCACCTCCCGGCATTTGGTTCAAGAAAACCGGCTACATCTCGACCGCACCGCCCATTGTAGCCGATTTGCCGGGGCGGGGGATTTTCACCACCGACCGCCTCAACCGCCTGGGGTACGATTCGGGCGACTTTACGCGCAATTTTGGCGGGACTTCCAGCGCTTGTCCCGTTGTCGCTGGGGTAGCGGCGCTGATTCTCTCGGCAAATCCCTCTCTCAGCGCCCGAGAAGTGAAGCGGATTTTGCAACAAAGCGCCGACAAAATTGTCGATCGCAACAAAGACCCGCAGTTGGGAATGCAGTTGGGAACCTACGACCGCAACGGTCATTCTCAATGGTTTGGTTACGGTTGCGTCAATGGGTTTAAAGCCGTTCAACTGGCGCAACAACAGCGTCAAAAACCGCAAATTTCTACCCAGTCGGCGACCCAGGAAAATACGACAGTTGTTGCCATTCCCGACAACGATGGTCGAGGCGCAACCAGTCCCATTGAAGTGAGGGAAGGGGGAAGCATTGGAGAGATTAAAGTAACCGTTGCCATCGACCACGAATTTTTAGGCGACTTGGAGATTTATTTGCGATCGCCTTCGGGTCGAGTTATCCTGTTGCAAAGCCGCACTCTGGGCGCGAAAACCCAACTGCGCACCACTTATACCCTCAGCACAACCCCCCTCCTCGAAACCCTATTGGCACAGTCGGCGCGCGGCGTTTGGGAGTTGTGGGTGGTGGATTATGCACCGGGCGACACCGGAGAGTTGCGCAGTTGGACATTACAGTTGGGGATTTCTTGATGTTTTTTGTCTTTTCGGTTTTCGTTTTAAGCTAAGAGGAAATCTCTTTATTTTTTTTGCGGCGAGTTCGTATTTTTGTTGAAAAAAGGCTACTCAAATGAGCAGCCTTTTTTTTGTTTAAATTAATCCGATTTAACCCAGTCGGTAGGGCTACGAATTTATCGATATGGGGGCAGAAGCTTTGTCCTCAGTTTCCAACTAATCCGATTTAACCCAGTCGGTAGGGACGGATCTATCAAAGTGACCTGTTCGGCGCGATCCGCAAGGTTTCCAACTAATCCGATTTAACCCAGTCGGTAGGGAGGCTGGAAATCACTCTAACCTCTAAGATAAGTGCAGAGTTTCCAACTAATCCGATTTAACCCAGTCGGTAGGGATTTTTCTTATCTCATTCTTGGTTTAGATGAAGTTAAGAGTTTCCAACTAATCCGATTTAACCCAGTCGGTAGGGTTACCCTTAGAGGATTTAAATCTCATGGCTAACTTAAACGTTTCCAACTAATCCGATTTAACCCAGTCGGTAGGGTTAATGCCCGAAAAAAACGGCAAGCATTGATTGACGGCGGTTTCCAACTAATCCGATTTAACCCAGTCGGTAGGGCCTGTAAAAAGGCTTTCCCTAAAGAAAATTACGTGGTAGCGCACCCCGAGTTTCCAACTAATCCGATTTAACCCAGTCGGTAGGGCTTACATCGGTTTTGCGTTCGCAGAGTCTATGGTGTTTCCAACTAATCCGATTTAACCCAGTCGGTAGGGAACCAACTACTGTTGATCCTCAATGGGAAAAAGGTTTCCAACTAATCCGATTTAACCCAGTCGGTAGGGAACCAACTACTGTTGATCCTCAATGGGAAAAAGGTTTCCAACTAATCCGATTTAACCCAGTCGGTAGGGTGCTGCAAGTGCACCCGGAAGGGGATGTATTATGTTTCCAACTAATCCGATTTAACCCAGTCGGTAGGGAGTTAGTTTTATCAATATTTCCCTGGTTCAGTTGGGTCTCGTTTCCAACTAATCCGATTTAACCCAGTCGGTAGGGTTCTGTTCTGTGAAAGCAATAGTGTAAAATTTCTACAAATCGTTTCCAACTAATCCGATTTAACCCAGTCGGTAGGGGTTTTGTTTTTTGCATTTTGTGTTTTCCATTGTGCAGTTTCCAACTAATCCGATTTAACCCAGTCGGTAGGGAGTTCGTCTAGGAGACCTTGCCCCGTAAGGGTTTCAGCCGCCAAATCGACGCACCTCTGTGAATTATAGTCTGTGCCTCGAAAAT
>JAXHVQ010000107.1:0-12395 GCA_034189065.1 Cyanobacteriota bacterium | reverse complement strand
GTTTCCAACTAATCCGATTTAACCCAGTCGGTAGGGAGTTCGTCTAGGAGACCTTGCCCCGTAAGGGTTTCAGCCGCCAAATCGACGCACCTCTGTGAATTATAGTCTGTGCCTCGAAAATTTGTCAAATCGACACCCCTCAAATCCAGTCCCAGTATGGCATCGACGCACCTCAACCTTAGAATGCGGGTTTCAGAGATTGAGGGAGGTGCGTCGATTAGTACACCTCTGTATCTTGAAAATCGCTCAAAAGCCGGTGAAACAAGACTTGTAGCGATTTTTCTCCCTCTCAACAAACATCAATTCCCCCATCGACGCACCTCTATGGGGAAATGGGAAAAACGTCGCGACATTGCAACTTTCGACGTAAATTCGTCATTTGAACCGATTCGGGCGGCGCGTAGTTGTTCTAAATTGCGATCGCGATCGCCATATTCTACCCGACTTTCCTTTTGGCGATCGCGATCTAGAATTTCAACCCGTTTTAACGTAGGGACGTTCAATTGAACCTCTTTACCACAGCCCGAAATTGATTTCAAGGCTAAAGTTGAAACGGACTCAAAACTCGATCGCCCTATATTTTAACCCGTTTTAACATAGGGACGTTCAATTGAACGTCCCTACCACAGCCCGAAATTGATTTCAGGGCTTCAAGCTTAACTCGTCACCAAGGACAAACGACAAACGACAAATGACTAACATTCCCATCCACGAAACCTTCCAACAAACCCTCCAAGGCGAAGGATATTGGGCAGGTACGCCCGTTGACTTTATTCGTTTAGCCGGTTGTCCCGTTGGCTGTCCTTGGTGCGACACCGGCTATGCCGATGGCGGACAGAACCTACCGCGCCAAATGCGATCCTTTGAAGAACTACTTGGCGAATTGAAATCGCCGCGCGTGGTTATTTCGGGGGGAGAACCCTTTATTCATCCCCAACTTTCCCCTTTAATCGATACCATTGAAGCAACGGGGAGAACCGTTGCCATTGAAACTTCCGGCGCATTTTGGCAAGACATCTCGCCCTCTGCGTGGGTGACATTGAGTCCAAAACAGCACGTCAGTCCTCGCTATTGCGTCGTTCCCCAAATGTGGAAGCGGGCCAACGAAATTAAGTTGGTCGTCGAGACAGGTTTCGAGTTAGAATTTTATGCTTGTTCTCTTTCGTCCAACAAAGAGATTCCCGTGTTTCTGCAACCCGAATGGAAAAGTCGCGATCGCACTCTTCCCCTCGTTCTCTCCCTACTCGAGCAATTTCCCCACTACCGACTTTCGGTGCAGCTTCACAAGTATATTAACATCCCTTAGACGGCAATGGAAGAATGGACCATTTACAAAGAATTTCGCTTCGAGGCAGCCCATCGCTTACCCCACCACGACGGTAAATGTCGCCGTTTACACGGTCATAGTTGGGTGGGACGGGTTTATATTAAGGGGCAAGAGTTAATTGATTCTGGGACAAAACAAGGGATGATTATGGATTATGGGGATATTAAGAAATACATCCAACCGCTTCTCGACTATTTCCTAGATCATCATTACTTAAACGAAACCACCGGACTGGAAAATCCCACAAGCGAAGTATTGGCAAAGTGGATTTTTGAAAAGCTCGAAGCATCGGGGGTGCCGGGATTGTATGCAGTGGAGATTCAAGAAACTTGTACCTCGGGCGCGCGCTACGTTGGGGGCCGCGATCGCTAATTTTTAGGGTTGGGGGTAAGGTTTATCGTCATTCTCAATAATATACCACTTTTATTCCGAAAAACTATAGCGTTTTCAAATGAAACGTAAACAATAAATAGCCCAGAATTCAAATTCACCGCCAGTAGGGACGTTCAATTGAACGTCCCTACCCGGTTGTTGCGGGCAAGGCAATTTTAAGGCAAAATTGAGCGGATTAGGTTCAAACAACCTTGCCCATCCTACTACTATAGTTTAAGCAACTTTGCTTGCCGACAGGTTGTGGTGAACAAGGCAATTTTAAGACAAAATTGAGCGAATCAGATTCAAACAGCCTTGCCCACCCTACTACTAACTCAACTAACATTAATCCAGAGCTTTTCCCGTTTTCCTTAATAAAAAATCCTTTACTTTTTCATAAGCATCGGTTTCTAGCTCTTTGCTTAAAACAATTGGATTAGAACTTTCAGGCAACCAGAACGTAAGCTTTTGATTAGCATAACAAAAACTGCTAATTTGGTCGAGATCGATAATATACTCTTTCTTTTCGTAAAAAAGTTTGACCCAGTTTTTACAAAAAGATTGAGAAGTCAGCTTTTCTATGTAATCATAGATTTTATAATAATTTTCAACATCGTTCTGACGGCTGATGATAATAGGAATCGCACTCGCAGGCAACCAGAAAGTTAATCGACCATTGGGCGCGCAAACAAAAACACTAATGCGATCGAGGTCGATAAAGTAAGCCTTTCGCTCGTAGTTAATTTGAACCCAATATGCCACAAAACCTCCTTGCTACCACTGGTTTAATCCTTAAGGGAAAAGACCCCGTTAGCCTTCACTGAAGAGTTAACGGGGAATTGCCTCTCTCGATCCTAACAAGAAAAGAGAAACTTATAGACGATCGTTCAAATCCAACAGAATTTCACTGTAGACAAGGTTTATTAAACCCAATGGGTCTAAGAAACTTCAGCCGCAACGGGAGAAGCATAGGGAGTAGAACCAGCCAGCGCTGCTTCTTTCCTCAAAGCGGTATTGTAAACAGCGGTCGATTCCCGTCCTTTCTCTCCTAAAGCCGCCGCAATTAATCCCATAAATAAAGGATGGGGACGATTGGGTCGAGAATGGAATTCGGGATGGAATTGGGTGGCAATGAAAAACGGATGTTGGGAATATTCAATCATTTCCACCAAGCGTCCGTCGGGAGAAGTGCCGCTGACGAGATAGCCTGTTTCCAGGAACAAACTGCGGTAAGCGTTGTTAAATTCATAGCGATGGCGATGGCGTTCGTAAACCACTTCCTGTCCGTAGAGGGAGTGGGCCAAAGAGTTGGGCAAAACGCGACAGGGATACAACCCCAGACGCATGGTTCCACCCAAGTCCACCACATCTTCCTGTTCGGGAAGGAGGTCGATGACGGGGTTGGGCGTATTTTTGTCAAACTCGGCACTGTGAGCGCGATCCAAGCGCGCAATATTTCTCGCCCACTCGATGGCGGCACACTGCATTCCCAAGCATAAGCCGAGAAAAGGGATATTGCGGGTGCGCACGTACTCGATCGCGATCGCTTTACCATGCACGCCGCGAATGCCAAATCCCCCGGGAACAACAATCCCATCTACGCCACTGAGATGTTTTTCCGCGCCGTCGATTTCAATATCTTCGGCACTTACCCAGCGTAGTTCGAGGTCGCTCATTTGGGCAATGGCGGCGTGGCGCAAGGCTTCGACGACGGACAGATAGGCATCGCTGAGGCGAACGTATTTCCCCACAATGGCAATTTCAACGCGACGGTTGGGCGCTTTCATGCGTTCGACTAAAGTTTGCCAGTCGCGAAGATCCGGTTGGCGCGCGTCGAGTCGCAATAAATGAAGGGCTTGTTTGGCAAGTCCTTCGCGCTCTAACTTTAAGGGAACTTCGTAGATACTGCTCGCATCTTCGGCGGGAAT
Organism: Cyanobacteriota bacterium; assembly: GCA_034189065.1. GTDB lineage: Bacteria > Cyanobacteriota > Cyanobacteriia > Cyanobacteriales > Spirulinaceae > FACHB-1406. The sequence continues at coordinate 8,768 of JAXHVQ010000107.1, read as the reverse complement.
CACTGCCTCGACTGCGACATCGCAAAACTCGGAAATTTTTTCTTTAATCCCCTGGGGGAGGGGGCGATCGCAACGGCACACTAAAATGTCCGGTTGAATGCCGATGGAGCGCAATTCCTTGACTGAGTGTTGAGTGGGTTTGGTTTTCAACTCCCCAGCAGAGGGAATCCAGGGAACCAAGGTCACGTGCATATACAGCACATTATTGCGCCCCACTTCTTTGCGAAAACGCCGAATCGCCTCGAGGAAAGGCTGAGATTCGATATCGCCCACCGTGCCGCCAATTTCGGTAATCACGACATCGGAGAGCGTATTTTGGGCGACGCGCTTAATGCGCGACTGAATTTCGTTAGTAATATGGGGAACGACCTGTACGGTTCCGCCTTGGTAGGTTCCGCGTCGTTCTTTATTGAGTACCGCTTGGTAAATCGACCCTTGGGTCACGCTGTTGAGACGCGACATAGAGGTGTCGGTAAAGCGTTCGTAGTGTCCCAAATCCAGGTCGGTTTCTGCACCATCTTCGGTTACAAAGACTTCGCCGTGCTGAAACGGACTCATGGTTCCGGGATCGACGTTAAGATAGGGATCCAGTTTAAGTATGGAAACAGAGTAATCGCGAGATTTGAGCAAACGCCCCAAACTCGCTGCGACAATTCCTTTTCCGATACTAGAGACCACCCCGCCTGTCACAAAAACAAATTTAGGCATAAAAAAGTTAGCTGTTTGAGAGATTCAACTGCGGCAGATCGATTGGCTTTGAAGCAGTTGCTCGTAAGCTTGAATCATCTGAGATGCGATCGCGTCCCAACTGTAGTGCTGCAACGCATAGTCATGCGCCCTGATGCCTCGTTGTTGCCGATCTGCCCCATTCGTTATTGCATATCTTAGATTATCGGTCAAGCCTTGGATTGTGCAATCACTCACCCAACCTGCTTTAGCCTTTGTAACATCCGAGCAGATGTGAACTTGGTCGGAAATGACGACTGCTGTTCCCGATAGCATTGCCTCTGCGACGGCGATTCCGAAGTTTTCGTAGTAGGAGGGCAAGACGAAAAGATCTGCTGCCTGTACGAGAGCGAATTTATCTTCGCCGCTGACAAAACCAGGGATTTGCGTCCGTTCGCTGAGGGGACTGGCCGCGATCGCTTTTTGAATGTGCCGTTCGTATTCTGGGTCTTGGGCGTTGGACCCGGCCAAAATAAAATGAAACTCCACCCCCTCCTCAATCAACTTCTCTAAGGCGGGAAATAGGAGGTCTAAGCCCTTTTTCGGGTCGAGGCGAGACATATAGAGTAACGCGGGAGTTTCGCCTGCTACGCCCCATTTTCGGCGGGCTTCTTCTACTTCTGGCAGCTCCGGCAATTGTACGCCCAAGGGCAAAATAATATCTCGCGTCTTCGCCCCAAAGCGCTCGGAAATTTCGGCTTCTCGAGGGCTGGTGAAGTGTAAGGCGGCTGCACCGGCAATATTTTTCCCTTCCCACGCAGCGGCGTACAGTTGTTTGAGGCGCTTTTTCTTGCGTAAATCTGCGGGGTCGAGGGTGCCGAGGGGACGGAGGATGTAGGGAAGACCGCGCGATCGCGCGACGGTGGCGGCGGCGGTACTGACAGGGGAAAATAGGGCGTGAATGTGGGCTAAGTCGTACTCCCGACTGTGATGCGACAGCCAGCGCAAGAGTTGCAGAGAAAATTTATAGCGTCGGAAGGGAGAGCAGCGAAAGTAACGGACTCGATATCCCTCCTGTTCCACCGGACGGTCTAGGGGAACATCAAGGGGAGGTTGACCGGCATCCCCATTGGAGTCTGTCGTCAAGACCGTCACTTCTACACCCTGCCCAGCTAACGCCGCCGACAGTCCTCTTACCATTTGGCTCGGTCCGCCGTAAACGAGGGAAATAGAAGGGACGATCTGGAGAATTTTCATGTTTTATTTTGTCATTTGTCATTTGTCATTTGTCATTCGTTCTTTGTCATTTGTCATTCGTCCTTTGTCCTTTGTCCTAGCAAGCGGTAGAGTTAATGACTAATGACCATTAGTGACAAGTTAAGGCTAGACCTAGCTTATCTATTTGGGGCGCGACCATCCGGCGAGCGAATCCGATACGGGATGAAGCTTTCAAGCGTACGGACGTTTTATAAAACATCCCTACTTGTCACTAATAACCAATGACCAATGACCAATGACCAATGACCAATGACCAATGACTAATTAATCGCCAATAACTTTTCAGCGTTGAGGCGTTGTAGGGTATACAAAACCATCAAATCCAAAGTTACCTTACGTTCGTCGATCATAAACGACTCTAAAATACTCGGTTTTGCACCGTTGGTCGAAAAAGAAAAGCCCTTTTGCCCCTTAATCTTCTCTTCAGGGAAATAAAGATTAAATTGGTATAGTCCCTTTCCCCAGTTTCCTTGAACTTGCCAACAGGTGTCGTTGGCAGAAGCTCCAACAATGGGCAAGGGTTCTTTGACAAATTTTAGCTCCAGGTCGTCGGTCCCTTCTTTGGCCGCAGCCGTTTTGAGAGACGGCAGGAAGTGTTGTTCGATAAATTCGGTGAAGGGTTTATCTTCGAGGGCGGGGGGTTTCGGTTTTTTAGCTTTAGCGGCTGGTTTTGCTGCCGGTTTGCTTTGTTTGTCGGTTGCCGATTCCTCTTTGGGCGAATTGGGGGTGTTTTCTTCTGCCATTGCTTTGGGAGCGCTCCTAAATTGTCGTCTACTATAGCATTTTCATTGTATTATTGTAAGACTATCGACTCGGCCAACTTGCTCCGGGCTAGATTAAGTTTTTAATCCAGGCTTTGAGGGCATCAAGGAGGCTCGAACCCCCCCAAATCGCCGCGAGAACCACAGAAACCATAACAACGGTAACAAACGCGCCAACGAACAATCCCCCTAGACTAATTGCGCCGTCGTCCTCAACTAAACCGAACCCCATTATAAAAATGGCTAGGGCGGGGAAAGTATTGGTTCCGGGAATGGGAATCATCATGAAAGTCGCCATTAATGCGATCGCGCATCCAAGGACGATGCGACCGGGTATACTGGTACAAACAAAGGTCATACGCGGTTGGGTCAAGGCTTCAAGTTTGCCCAATCCAGGGAGTGCAGCCTTAACAAATTTCTGTGCCATTTTGCGCTTGATGGGATGGTTGACCACCCTTTGAGGCAACCAAGGCTGCTTGCGACCGATTATTAGTTGAATGGCTAAGGTGAATAATACGAGACCGAAGGGAATGGAGTACCCTACAGCCGGTAAGGGGACGGCGGAAGGCAGAGCTACAATCACAAAGATAAAGCCAAAGGTTCGTTCTCCAGCTAAGGCGAGAATGTCCCCTAATTTAATGTCAGACGAACGGTCTTCTTCTAAGTTTGCTAAAGGCAGCTCTTCTTCAAAAAAATAGCGATGTAATTCGGTTGAAAGTTTTGCCATGTTTTTTTAGAGATTGTCCGAATCAATCTAGTATTTGCATCCCCTAACGCCAACTGTATTGGGAGGTTGCCAACTGTTAGGTGCCTATCGGGTCAATTGAAATTCTGCAATTCGTAGTTTGCAATTCTCGGTCGAGGCATCGCAAATTACGAATTACAAATTGCGCGCTTACGAATGACCAATCCTTAATTTTCGTGAGTTTCTATTTTGGGCAATCTGAAAATATAGCGATAGCCCGACTGCAACGAGCCTTGAATCGCAATACTTCCGCCGTGCAGTTCTGCCAAGTGACAGCTTAACACTAATCCTAAGATTTCGCGGTAACTCTCTTCTACAGATTTTTCTTTCAACTGTTCGACCTTTTCTAGGGGCGATAGGGAAGAATCTGTTAAAATTTGCTGGCTTAAAGAGGATTCGAGCATTGCGGATTCGCTGGCGCGATCGCTAATATCCCAACTGGGAGAAATTTCGAGATTAAGGGGTTGGGAGTACATTTCCACTTGAGGCAAACCATCGCCCAACCAAGGGTGAGAAACCCAAACCGAAACATTGAGGTTGCCCTCTTTGCGGGAGACATGAATCCGAATTTCGCTTCCCGACTCTGCCGACTGAATGACCGTATAAACCAAATAATACAGCGCTTGGCGAACTTTTTCTTTGTCCAGCAGCCAAAGTCGAGGGCCAGGTTCTACCGATAAGCGCAGTCGTTGCCGTTCTTGTTTGGCAATTTGGTAGAGGTTATTTAACGCTTGCTGACAGAGCATTTCGATATCCACTGGCGCGAGTTGCAAGTTCGCTTCCTCGGCTGTGGATGCGCCTAAATTGATAATTTCTTCAACTAAGGCGAGTAAGTGCTGACCGCTGTCGTGAATAATTTCTACGTATTCTTTTTGTTTTAAGGTCAGCGCTCCGTACACTTCTTGACTTAAAATCCGAGCCATTCCCATCACCGAAGTGAGGGGAGTGCGCAATTCCTCAGTTAATTGAGTCAACAAGCGGACTTTAAGAGTATCGGTTGGGTTAATGGTTTCTGTGTCAGCCGCAAGCATAGACGGCTCGCCTGCGAGGGAATTGGTTTTCAGCGCCCTTTGATATTGGCTGATGAAGGGAAGCCCTGATAAATGCTCCATGAGTGGAGTTTGACCGGGCATATTGTTATCTCGCCGTTCGCTGAGGAAACGGTTGCGTTCAAACTCGCTCGAACACCAGCGCGCGGTCAATAACAAGTAGTCGATATCTCTATCGCTAAACTGACGGGGTTCCAAATCCATGACGGCTAAGGCACCGAGACATTGACCGTCTGAGGTAACAAAGGGAACGCCAAGGTACCCGCGAATTCCGTAGTGCTGAAAAAGAATACTGTTGGCAAATACGGGATCGGTTGCTGCATCTTCGATGGCGAGGTGTTGTTCGCTATCGACGACATAGGTGGAAAAGGCTTCGTTGCGAGGAATAGCGCGAGATGCGGCAAGTTGATTCATCAAGCCAATGCTTGACAGTCCGACCGATGACTTTAACCACAGCTTATCTTTGACGAGTAATCCCAAAATTGCAATGGGCGTTTTGAGGACGCGAGCAATGGTTTGCGTCGCTTCTTCAAAGACGGGGGCGGAATCGGGATCGAGTAATCCCCACCGTTCTAGGGCTGTCAAACGGCGTTGTTCTCTGGTGGTCGGGGTGAGACCATCTAGACGACAAAAAATTCGATTGTGCGGATTTACCATGTTTTCCCCAAGTCCCGAATCTACAGTGTGCATCGCTATATTCATTGAATCCAAACTCATTTTGACGAAATTTGCGTGCTATTACTAGCTTTCCCGTATGTCATCTCGAACAAAACACCCCGAAAAATTAAAACGTAAGAAGGAAACGGAAAAAAGTCAAGTGTCTCAGCTCCCTCCTCCAAGATTTTGCCCGTTGCTGATTTCCAAATCCGGATAATTATGCAAAAAAGCGATCGCGTCGCCACCCGAGGCGTGCTATAAGATTAATCCCGTTCCCAGGCTTGATGAGACAGCAGAGACGCGATGACTCGAACTCCTCTGAGTTGATTCGACAGAGGGAGATGTCCTCGAGGCGCGCTCGCGTTCCAAATAAATTCCTGGGGATAGCGCGTCCAGTGATTCTCCGTCCTCCAGCCAATTTTAGACCAAAGTTTTGAAAAATCCTTCCTTTGGGCTAACCAAATTTCGCGTTGTACGGAAAATCCGAAGCGACCTTCGGAGTGAACGAACCATAACTGGTCGATGGTTTGCAGGTCGGCGATGGGGAATTTTTCGACTTCGGAGAAGTACAGCCATTTGCGTTTGACGGCGGCTTCTCCGGCGAGTTGACACAGTTTTTCGAGGGTGAGGCGGTCTGCCTCGAAAAAGTCTTGGTCGAGTAGCGATCGCGCGAGGGGATTATAGTCGATGTTGCGATCGGATTTGAGAGGGACGAGTCCTTGGGGAAATTGCGCGGCTAAAAATTCTTGGGTTTGGGGGGTAGAGGCTGCTTCGACCATGCGATAGGCTTTACCCGAGGCGGGGGTGGCAGCTCGATCTCCGTAGGTTTGTAAAAATTCCACGAGGATGGGATAGCTTTCTTCGCCCAGAAGAGCGAGTTGGTCGAGGAGTTGGAGTTGCTTCTTTTCGGGCTGGGACAATAGCTGTTGCTTTAAGTCGCTGAGTTTGTCGCGGTTTGCATCTGTGACTGAGGCGGTGTTGGATTCAATCATAAATATCGAGGAGTGTGACAGTCGAAAAGGAGGGCTGCAAGAGGTGGGGAACAATGGCGAGGAAGAAAACACGGGAAAATCCCTCTGTTCATTACCTTTGCAAAAATTTGCTGAGATTGCAATGGCTGCTCCTGAGTTCTTCACAATCCCATACAAATGTGATTCGTCTTTCGTCCTTCGTCTTTCACAACGGAAGCAACAATTAGCGACATCCCAAACTGTCGCGCGTGGCAATGCCTGTGGTAGGATTGACTCCTTCTGCGCGATCGCACATTAAAGAAATTTGATAGCGATCGATAATCGCTCCCGAAAAGTCCGCCCCAGCAATATCTGCCTCGAAAAAGCGACTGCGACTGGCAACGGTGTCGGTAAAGATGGCATTTTTCAAGTTAGCGCGATCGAAGGTTACTCGGTCTGCCAGCGCGCCGGACAGATTTGCCCCTTCTAAGTTGGCTTCGAGAAATACGCCCTGAGTGAGGATCGAACCGCTTAAATCGGTGTCTTGAAAATTGGCAGAACGCATATCGGCAGCGGCGAAGACCGATCCCGCTAGGTCTTTGTGGGAAAAATCGCGACCTTGCAGTTGGGTTTGGGTGTAGTTAACTGCTTTATCTTGCGCGATCGCGGGCTGTGCGTCTAGCAGTACCCAAATCAGCGCTAAAACTATAATTGCGAGTAATCCCAAGATTTTTCTCAATTTTGTCATTGGTCATTGGTCATTGGTCATTAGTTATTGGTCATTGGTCATTGGTCATTAGTTATTGGTCATTAGTCATTAGTTGTTGGTCATTAGTCATTGGTCATAAAACCTAAAACTTAAAACCTAGTTTTGAATCGTCCAATCCTTCCCCACGCGCAGGGTTAACTGAGAACCGAGATCGCCGGTAGAATCTGCTTCGATACGTCCCATCCCCAAAACCATTCTCAGTTGTTCGGCGGCGACGGTATCGCCTTGTTGAACGACAATTTCAGTTTGTTCGAGGGGAGGACCAACGGTGTCTTGGGAAAGATAAACATTGGAAAAACCGCGTTCTCGAAGATACTCAATCACGTCTCGGGCGACGAGGGGGTCGTCGGTTGTATTGGCGATCGCGATGCGAGTTGTTCCTCGCGCGCGCTCCTCGGTTTCGCCACTCTCATCGGAGAGAGGTTGGTCGAAATAGTCGTTGAGAATGCGATCGCGATCGCTTTCCGACATCAGCCAATAACTCGCGCCGCCGAAGTCCGACGGGTTGCCGAAGCGACCGGGCAACAACACCATTTTAATCTCTTTTCGGTCGAGACCCAAACTAAAACCGACCAAAGCGAGCATTTCTTCCCAACTGAGGTTAGTATCGACGTATTGCTGCATCATGCGCGCGGCTTTGGGCAGGCGGGGAAGAATCGCCGGACTTTGCAAGCGCGATCGCAACGCTTTGAGGAGAGTTTGCTGTCGTTGGATGCGGCCGATATCGCCGTAGCGATCCATGCGAAAGCGCGCAAATTGTTCTGCCTGGTCGCCGTTAAGGATTTGCCGTCCGGGTTTGAGGTGAATTTCGAGTTGTTGGGTGACATCGGTGTAGTCCATCGCGTAGGGAACGTCTACTTCAATGCCGCCGACGAGATCGACCAATTGGCGGAAGGCATCGTTGGTGACGCGCACGTAACGGTCGATGGGAATATCGTTGAGGGTTTCGCTCACCACTTCCAAAGCTAACTCGCTGCCGCCAAGGACATTGGCATCGTTAAGCTTAGTTGTCCCTTCGCCAGGAATCGTGACTTGGGTATCTCGGGGGAGGGAGAGGACGTGGAGGGTTTTGCCGGTAGGGTCGAAGCGCAACAGCAACATGGTATCGCTGCGACCGTCGAAAGCAGCTTGGGAACCGGCGGGTGCGTCGGGGACGCGATCGATTCCCATAACTAGGATGTTGACCGGACGTTCTATTTCATACTGCAAGAGAAATTCCCAAGCCTTCTTGCCGTCTTGAGGCTTGTCGGTGGCAGAAAGTTCGCCGCCTGAGAACCAAGACACGAGGTCTTGGGGAAGGGGGGCAAACAGCGCGATCGCGGCCCCTCCAACAGCAGACGTGCCGACTGCTACTGTAAAGGCTAAGCTCCACAGGGATCTGCGTTTCCACCGACCCCAACGAGCGACGGGGGAGGGGGATTTTGTAGGAGACGGGATGACTTCGGGCGGGGGAACTGCGCGGGTTGCAGCGCGCATTTTGTTTTCGGTATCGGAGGGTTCGGAATTTGCTGGCTTAGTCCCTTGGTCGGGCGTAGCGCTCGGCAAGGCTTCAGCTCGATTGTTTGCGTTCAACATCACACCATTTACGGAAATTTCGAGCCTAGAGGCTGGCAAATACAACCTGAGTTAGGAGAGCCGACTAAAGTAAGGATGCAGCGACTTCGCTTGATTTCGCATCCTCTGTTGGATTATAGCGTTCTGGAGGAACCTCAAAGGCCAATTCTTTATTCTGGTCGAGTCGAGGGCCTTCGGGACGCGATCGATTTTTGGGTTTTAGGTTCTAGGTTTTAGGTTTTAGGTTTTAAACCCCGCTCTCCCCCTCTCCCCATCTCCCCTTCGCCCGCTCTCCCCATCACCCGCTCTCCCCCTCTCCCCATCTCCCCTTCGCCCGCT
>JAXHVQ010000106.1:8227-20498 GCA_034189065.1 Cyanobacteriota bacterium | reverse complement strand
CAAAATTCAATTACAAGCATAAAGCCAGCAACCAGAAATATTCTTAGTAATTGGCGAGATGTTGGCGTACAATTGGCTCAATCTAATCCTATACCTAACTTGCCGAATACTAATAGTCTTCAAGATTTTATTGATAACTGGGCAAATAAAAACGCGCCAAATATGAATAAGTGGCCCGGTGAATGGCCTTTGCTAGATTTATTATTCACAGTTATTACGTGGTTTCCTATATTTCAAAATAGTCCTGAAGGTCAGGTCTATTTAGAAACAATTGCACGCACAATAGCGGAAGCAAGTCAAGTATCGAGCTATCGATCGGCAATCTTATCAGGTACAGCTTATGATGGCAGTTCAGTCAGAGACGCAATTAGGGAAGTTTTTGAACCCATTGCTGAAGGGGATGTAGATGTAGATGAAGAAATTATGCACTACATTCCTAGATCGGTTTTTCCTATTATGACAATTCATCAAGCTAAAGGATTGGAATTTCCTTTAGTCATTGTTGATGTTGGTAGTGATTTTAGAACAAATCATCTTGCACAAAGACCTTTTCGTCATCCCCAAGAGAGTCTAGATGTACATCTAACAGAAGATCAAATAGCTGATTATTCACCAGTAGGTTTAGCAAGACAGCAACGCACGGGGCGCGATCGAGCTTTTGACGATCTTACAAGACAGTATTTTGTTGCTAAGAGCCGACCGCAAAATATTTTACTTCTTGTTGGTTTAACCAGTCAGCTACGACAAGGTAATCCAGTGCCATCAATAGCTACAGGTGATTTAAGAAACGGTGGACGAGCTTATCAATTTATACTAGCCCAACAATGGACTCTCACTTCCCCTGCTAACACCATTGCATTAATTTAGGAGAATACAATGCAACTTCCAAGTCGCGACCTTCCGTTTGAAGTTCCTAAATATAGCCTAACTGGAGATGTTCTTTCTTTTCAGAGATGTGGATTGCAGTATCGATACTATAACCGGAGTTCCTTGCCTCCTTCTCGTCCCGTTCAGCTTTGGACAGGTGAATTCGTACATGGAATGATGGAGGAAATGTATCTTTATTGGCAACAAAATCGGACTCCTTTCCCTTGGCCTTTCCATCAAACTTCTTGGGGGAATGCCCAAACTCAACCTAACAGGGTCGAATACGATCTTGGTGTATTAGGAGATCGGGTAGAAGCTAGACTACGAGCATCTGGCAAAACTCCACGAAATCGAGATGCGAGAAATGCGGCTTATCGTCGCGTTGAAGCAGCAATGAACTTACTTGTACCTTATCTCTTTCCACTGATTACAGCAGTTGAGGAAAAATTAAGTAGTACAAGACCAATGCCGATGTCGGCCATCAATGCGCCTCAAGGACAGCAACCTCGTGGCGATCGATATGAGCTTACGGGGGTAGTAGATGTTATCTCTAGTGTCTCCCTCGAAACTCAACAAAACAATCCTTTAGTGGAAATGATTAATCATCAAATTCCGGGGCTATCTGGTGAATTTGACGTGATTGTAGACTACAAAGCAGCACGCCGTCCGCCGATGACACCACCTCCAAATAGTAAACCCTATTGGCAGCATGAAGCTTGGCAAGTCCAAACCTATGCTTGGCTTCGCGCGCAACAACCCCATACTAATCCTGTTAGAGCAGGATTATTAATCTACGTTAACGAACTCTCACCATCGCAGTCCGATTTAAATGAACTTGGGCGAGAAATTAACCAAGGGCTAACTGATGTTGTTCCGGCTCAGGGTGATGAGAATTATTATGCACTAAACACTTGGCAATCGGGTCAAGGTCAACCCATACCAAACTTTACTAGCAATTTTCTATTGGAACGAGCGGTCAGAATTGTATCTGTCGCTCCCACTGCAATTAACGGGGCTGTGACCGAAATAGACAACGTAATTGCTCAAATAGAAGGATGCGCCCTGCATGAAAATGCAACAGGTAATATTCCTCGTAACTGGAATGCTGATGGTGGTTCCGGTGACTGCGATGCGTGTGATTTCCGTCGTTTTTGTCCCAGTCCAGCATCAACTCGTCAGACAGGGCAACCACCTCGACCGCCTGTTGCTCCTGGTTAGTCCCAGTCTTCCAAAGTTGCTATCCGATCTCAAGCGGTTCTCAAGGCAACAATGGGGTCGAGTTTTGCCGCGCGACGGGCGGGAAATACGCCGAAAAACAGACCAATTCCCCCAGACACACTCACCGCTAACAGAATCGCTGGGAGAGAGACGCTGGGCTTTAAAGGACTGAATAGGCCCACCAATAACGTTCCGCTGACTCCCAACATCGTACCGATCGCGCCCCCTGCTACCGAGAGAATGACTGCTTCAATTAAAAACTGTTCGAGAATATCCCGTTCGCGCGCGCCGATCGCCTTGCGCAGTCCAATTTCCTGGGTGCGTTCGGTCACGGAAACGAGCATAATATTCATAACACCGATGCCCCCCACCAAAAGCGAAATCCCCGCGATCGCGGCCAACATCGCTGTCAGTCCGCTGGTTACGGTATTAACAATGGTTAAGATATCTTTCTGACTTTGAACCCCAAAATCGTCCTCGCCGGTGATATTGTGACGCAAGCGCAGTAGGTTTTCAATTTGAAACCGCGCCGCGCGAATGCTTTCTTCATCCTTTGCCGAAACATTAATCCAAGACACTTCCAGACCGTAAGGCGACGTTCGTCCCACCAGTTGACTGGACATTGTAGTGAGGGGAACATAAACGGTATCGTCTTGATTGGTCCCCAGGAAAGACCCCTTGGATTCCATTACCCCTACAACCTCAAAACCGACATTTTTGATGCGGATGCGTTTGCCAATGGGGTCTTCTGTGCCAAAAAACTTTTCGGCAATTTCCGAGCCGATCGCGGCCACTCGATTATTGCGCTGCAAGTCGAGATCGCTGACAAATCGACCCTTTGCCACTTCAAAACTTCTCACCGTCAAAAATTCCGGCGTGGTCCCGATAACCAGTTTGTTGGTATTGCGATCGCGGTAGGTAATCACTTGAGAAAAACTCAACTGCGGTGCCACCTCCGCCACTGTCGGCACTTGTTCGGCGATCGCTTCGGCATCGGAGAGAACCAACGTTTTGGGCAGCTCAAAGGTGGTCTGGCGCGCTTCTTCTGACCCCGGAACCACAAACAAAACATTAGGTCCGAGGGTTTCAAACTGTTCTGCTGCCAAGCGTTGCGCCCCTTGACCGATGCCCACCATCGCAATCACCGAAGAGTTACCAATGACGATCCCCAACATTGTGAGGGCGCTGCGGAGTTTATTATTGACGAGGGTTGTCGAGGCCATTTTCAGGCTTTCTGCAAAATTCATACGATTGCGGGGGTGGAATCCGAAAGAGTGCTGGTGTAAAGAAAAATACGCGATCGCGGATGGGAAACGCGACGCGACCCGATATCATATTAACTAAATCCTTCAAGTTGCCGAGTTATGGAAACTTAAGGTCTACCCTTTTTGGTCATCTATCTATCTTACATTCCGCACAAAGAGCGGAGCTTGCGTCGTGAGGAGAAGCATAAATCATGAAAAAAGTCAACAGACATCAATTTGTATCTTTACTAGCGATTGGCGCATTCGCCGTCGCTAACGGAACGGCGGGGAGCGCGATCGCCTCCGAAGGAACCGCCGCCGATGCCCCCCAAAGCATGGAATTAGCCCAGGGAATCGTCGGACAGTGCCGCGCTGCCAAACGACCGATTTTCATTTACGCCGAACGCTCTACCACCTCAAACCGCATTCGCTCGCTCACAACTAACCAGCAAGTGACCCTCGCCGATAACGGTGGCGGCGGCTGGATTGCTGTGAGCGCGCCCATTGCCGGCTTCGTGCAAACCGCCGACCTCAAAATGTGCAACCAAGCACGACCGCCGCGGCCGGTAGCACCGCCGACGACAGCCGATCTGTGTCGAAGGACGACGATTGACCTCAACGCGCGATCGCAACCCAACTTAAATGCCCGCGTTGTGCGCTTATTGCGCGCCGGACAGCAAGTCACCCTAACCAGCGATCGCGAAACCACCGATGCCAACGGTCGAGTTTGGGCTGAAATTAGCAGTCCCGTTTCGGCTTGGATTTCCACTCGTCCCGATGAAGGACGGGCCAATGTCACCGACTGCACCACCAGTGCCGCACCGCCGCCGCCAGCGCCCGACACTTGTGTCGTCGCCATTCCCCAAGGATTGCGCATTTGGAGTTCGCCCACCGGAACTCCAGTCGGACTCCTCGCCTCTAACCAAAGCGCGACGCTAACGGGCCAACGCCAGACTATCGGCAATCGCGTTTGGGTGCAAATTTCGTCTCCCCGACAAGCTTGGATTTCCAGCGGCTTTGTGAATAACGAAGCTAATATTTCCTGTAGCTAGTTAAACTGGCGAAGACTTTAGCCCTTACTCCTAACCAACAGTAGGGGCTAATACTATTTTTGGAGAATAGAAGAATAAAAGAATGGGAGAATAGGAGAATAGGAGAATAGGAGAATAGGAGAATGGGAGAATAGGAGAATGGGAGAGACGAGGGAGGAGTTGTTCAAAGTTGGCGATCGCGAACTGCTGGAAAGCGTTCTATTTAGAAATGCTATAGCAATGCTATAAACTCCGTAACCCCTTCGGAAACCCTAATGCCAATCCTACACCTGAAAGCGAACCGAAAAACCCGTAATTATCAGAATGCGAATATGAAGTTTGGATTTAAGTTGTGGCGACAGTTGCAGCAACAAAAGGGAATTCAAAATAGGTTTATTTCGCCGACAAGTGTTACGGTTGCCCTTTCGCTCCTCCTACAGGGTGCAGACGGGACGACGCAGCAGGAAATGCTGGAAGCGTTGGAATTGCAGGGGATGTCTTTAGACGATATTAATCGCGCTAATCGAGCATTGTATCGGGGTTTGGGCGAGGCGGGCGAAGGGGTGAAAGTGGCGATCGCGAATTCTCTGTGGGCGCGCGAGGGAATTTCCTTTAAACCTGAATTTCTTCAAGCCAATCAGCAGTATTACAATGCTGAAGTTGAAGCGCTCGATTTCAAGAGTCCCGAAACCTCGATGCGAATTAACACTTGGGTTAGCAAGAATACAGAAGGAAAAATTGCTAAAATTATCGATCGCGTTAGACCCAACGATATTCTGCTTCTCATCAACGCCATTTACTTTAAAGGAAATTGGACTCGTCAATTCGCTCCCGAAGACACTCGTACTAAACCTTTTTTTCTCGACAGGAGCGCCAACAATACAGAGCAAAACTCTCCTGCTGAATCGACAGTATCGGTTGAGATGATGTTCCAACGTGGCAAGTACCGCTACCTCGAAAACGAACAGTTTCAAGGGATACGTTTGCCCTATGGCGAAGAGGGACATTTGAGTCTGTATATCTTTTTGCCGCGTCCCGGAAGCAATTTGCAGGAATTTTCTCAACAATTAACCGCTGAAAATTGGCAGTTGTGGATGCAGCAGTTTAGCGCTCGCAAAGGAACGATCGAACTTCCTCGCTTTAAAATGGAGTCCGAAATGTACTTAAGTGAGGCGTTACAAGCATTGGGAATAAAAACCGTATTTAATCTTCAAGCTGCGAATTTCTCAAAGATGACTGACGAACCCGTCGTTGTGAATGAAGTCAAACATAAAACCTTTGTCGAGGCGAACGAAAAAGGAACCGAAGCTGCGGCAGTCACTTCGTTTACAGTGGCGGGAAGATTAATGTCAGACCCGCCGCCGCCACCGTTTATAATGAGAGTCGAGCGTCCGTTCTTTTTCGCGATTCGCGACGACCGCACGGGAATGGTATTATTTATGGGGTCGGTTGTTAAGCCGTAGTCTGGCACTTTTATAGCGATCGCCCTTTTTTTCGATCCCCCACCTCTTATAGCAGAAGTTATCGAAAATTGAACGTCCCTATTCTATGCAGCTTCATGTCAATCTGATATTAGCGAAATCATGATGGGTCTAGAAGTCTCAATTATTAATTGTTAATTATTAATTATTAATTGTTATGATGTACTTTGCTTTCCAATTCCAATCCCCCGGTCCGATTATCGTTCAACTCGGCCCTTTGGTTCTGCGCTGGTATAGTTTGCTCATTGTTTGTGCCATCCTAATCGGCATGACGCTTTCCCAATATCTCGCCCAACGTCGCCGCGTCGATCCAGAGTTAATTGGCGATTTGGCACTGTGGCTGGTGGTTGCTGCAATTCCCTGCGCCCGACTGTATTATGTTGCCTTTGAATGGGAGAACTATTCCCGAAATCCAGGCGAAATTATTGCTATTTGGCACGGCGGAATTGCCATTCACGGAGCGATTATTGGGGGAACGATCGCGGCCCTCATTTTTGCGCGTCTCAACAAAGTTCCGTTTTGGCAATTGGCAGATTTAGTCGTCCCTTCGCTCATTTTAGGACAGGCGATCGGGCGGTGGGGCAATTTCTTTAATTCTGAAGCATTTGGCCGTCCCACCGATCTCCCTTGGAAGCTGTATATCCCTGTAGCGAACCGTCCTCCCGCTTTGAGAGGATTTGAATATTTCCATCCGACGTTTTTATACGAGTCGATTTGGAATATTATGGTGTTTGCATTGCTTTTATTTCTCTTTTTCTGGGGATTGCGTCATCCCAGACGGTTGAAGATGGGAACTCTAGCGCTAGTTTACTTAGTTGCGTACAGCAGCGGTCGCGTTTGGATTGAAGGGTTGCGCACCGATAGTTTAATGTTGGGACCGTTGAGAATTGCGCAAATTGTGAGTTTAGTCGCGATCGCTCTCGGATTGGCAGGACTCGCATGGTTGTATTTTCTCAAGCGCCGCCTTCCCGATGTCGTTTCTCCAGAAGCTCGGACAATTGAAAAAACAAAAAGCCCTAGAGGAGAACTCTAGAGCTGAACCAGGGTGCATCTACCATTACTGTCTACTGGTTTTATAATGCCCATCCGGAAGAATTGAATCTCTATCGCTTAAAATTTTTTTGAGTTCTATAAAGGACAAATAGGTGGTAAAGTATCAAACCTAAATACTAAAACCTAACTCCTAAAGCCCAGAACTCATAACTCAGAACTCATAACTAATGCTTAAACCCGCAGTCTATATCATTGGTGCCGGTCCGGGAGACCCGGAGTTGCTGACGCTCAAAGCGTACAAAATATTAACCCAAGCCGACGTTATCCTCTACGCCGACTCCCTCGTCCCCCGACAGTTGTTGCAAGATGTTCGTTCCGACGCAGAACGAATTCCCACGGGGAGTAAGACTCTCGAGGAAATTGTGCCGATCGCGATCGCGCGCGTTAAAGCCGGTCGATCGGTGGTACGATTGCATTCAGGCGATCTCAGTCTCTACAGCGCGATCGGCGAACAAATTCGCGCCTTCACCGCCGCCGAGATTCCCTTTGAACTGGTTCCCGGCATTAGCGCCTATCAAGATGCTGCCGCCAAACTTGGCATCGAACTGACGGTTCCCCATCGCGTCCAAACCATCATTCTCACGCGCGCTAGCGGTCAAGCGTCCCCCGTCCCGGAAGCCGAGGAGTTAGCCTCTCTCGTGGCGCACCAAGCCAGTCTGTGCCTCTATTTAAGCGCCCGCCACATCGAAGAATCTCAGGGGAAATTGTTGCAACATTATCCAGCCGATACGCCCGTCGCCATTTGCTATCGCTTGGGTTGGCCGGACGAACAAATTTGGGTCGTTCCCCTTGACAAAGTGACAGAAGTTACCCAAGAAAAGAACTTGATTCGGACGACGCTGTACGTGGTGAGTCCCGCGTTGCAGGATACCCCAGAAGCGCGATCGCAACTTTATCATCCCGACCATTCTCACCTATTTCGGCCGCGATCGCAAAGTCCTTCAATCGAGTAGTCTCGCGCGTGCTTCTGCCGAAGATATTGTATTTGTGTCTTGTGCGCGGCGATCGAGAAATTCCATCAATTCCTCATTTTGGCGCGTCCACAACGGATTTTAGTCGGTGTGCCGCCAACGGATAAAGAGCGGCACAGTTTGTTAATAACTCAATTTCGCGGTCAAAATCGTCGAGTTCTGCCAAAATAAACTCTACACCCTCAGCAGTTCGCAAAATCAAGTTTTCGTGCTTCGCTTCTTCTAATAAAGTTGCGAGTTCTGTGAAATCTTCAGAAATCTGGATCGCTCTCATAAGTCAAACTCCTTCCCTCGAATAAATAATTTATTGTGCTGCTTAAATCCGACTGCCTCAACCTTAACAATTTTAACAATTTCGCCGTCAAGATCGTTAAGAACGTCGTAAAAAACGCGATACTTACCAATCCGTAACTCCCACTCCGCAACTTGGTTGGGACGAAGGCGTTTTCGTTTCTTTGTTTCAACAGTTGGTTCGTGAAGCAATTTGGCGATCTACTTCATCAAAGATTTGTCGGCGTTCGGATGGACGCAAATACTCTAAATCCAGAAGAGAGCTTTCTGTGTATTCAATACAATACATTTTCGCTTTCTATAAAGTATGGAAAGAACCTCTCACTTAAAAGATAGGAATCTCTTCTCAATCCTCGCGATCGCTAACTGATTTAACTTTTTTAAAAGGAATTGTTTTTCCTTCGCGCGCATCTTGGCGAGAACGGCGCAATCTAGTCTGAAATGTAGGATCGCGAAGCATCAAGTAATCAATCCAATCATCTTCGTCGGCAAAACCAACGAGATAGCCGACTGGTTCTCCTTTATGAATCAAAATAACATCTTCTTCCTGCGCAATTTTCAAAAATCTAAGGAGATTGAGTTGAACTTCACTGAGTTGAATCTGTTTCATTATTAACCTTTCTGTTTACAAGCATTCATTAACTTCTTTAAAGTATTATAGAACACGCGGCATCTGTAAACACAAAGGCAAATTTTAAAAACTCGAAGAAATTCTAAATTTGCTCCCTAACCCAAGCTCGAAAAGATTGCTCTGCCTCAACTTCATCAACTCGCGCCTGTTGGAGAAATCGATAAAACCGCTCCTTCGTAACCAACGGAAAAGTCGGACTCGACTGCACTTCTTTATACTCTCCATTTTGCAGTTGGTAAATGCGCCAAACTTGCCCATTGTAGCGCCAAAACTCCGGCACGCCTAAACTTGCATAAAGCTGTAACTTATTAATATCGGTATGAGTAATATCGACTTCAACCACTAAATCTGGCGGCGGGTCTTGTTGAAGATTAATCTTGCGTCCTGCCACTCGATATTGATTTTGAATATAATAAGCATTATCGGGTTCTGGACTGCGGTCGAGATCTTGTCGTTCTAATGTCGTAGACCCCATTGTTTTAATTCTTAACCCCATTTCGACCACAAGAATGCGAATGAATAGCTCGATTAATCGGACAGCAAATTCATGGTCTTCTAAGGGCATTGCGATCTCCAAAATACCGCAATTGTAAGTTAAGCGAGCCGCACGATTTTCGCCCAAGGCTTGGAGGATTTGTTGGTACGCTTGCCAGGTAAGATGGTGAAAAGTTACTCGTTTTTCTCCAATCGTGTCGGGAAGCGTTGACGTTAAAGTTGACTTAAGCATAACTACAATATTCTTAAATTGAGAAATACGAACTATAAATTACCGCTCATTTTTAATTTGCTGCTGAATCCAAGCGCGAAAAGATCGTTCTGCCTCAACTTCATCAGTTCGAGCTTGTTGGAGAAATCGATAAAACCACTCCTTCGTAACTAGCGGGAAAGTCGGACTCGACTGCACTTCTTCATACTTCCCATCTTGCAGTTTATAAATACGCCAAACTTTCCCATTGTAGCGCCAAAACTCTGGCACGCCTAAACTTGCATAAAGCTGTAACTTATTAATATCTGTATGAGTCATATCGACTTCAACGACTAAATCTGGCGGCGGGTCTTGCTGAAGATTAACCTTGCGTCCTGCCACTCGATATTGATTTTGAATATAATAAGCATTATCGGGTTCTGGACTGCGGTCTAGGTCTTCCCGCTGCAAAGTTGTAGACCCCATCGTTTTGATTTTTAAGCCCAGTTCGACAACTAAAAAATAAATCAAGCGCTCGATTAATCGGATGGCAAATTCATGGTCTTCTAAAGGCATTGTAATCTCTAAGATACCGCAGTCGTAAGTTAAGCGAGCTGTGCGATTTTCGCCCAAGGCTTGGAGGATTTGTTGGTACGCTTGCCAGGTAAGATGGTGAAAGGTTACTCGTTTTTCTGCGATCGCATCCGGCAGTGCTGATGGTAAAGTTGACTCAATCATAGGTATAGTGGGGGAAGGTTTTCTCTATCGTAGCGGGCGCGCCCCTGCATTCCCCCACGCCAAATTAATGAAATACTGGAATGAAACCCTAGCCGTCGCTCAAAGAATCCTTACCGAACTCTTGCGTCGTCGTCGCAGTCTCGTGTTTTGGAGCATTTTTCCAATTTCCGTACTCCTCCTCAACGGTTACATTTTAGCCGAACGCGCCCAAATCGCGATCGCGGAAGCAATGGAACTTGCCGCACCCTCTACTTTAGTCGGAGCGGCACTCTTTTTTAGCTGTTTGGGAGGAAGCGTCGCTACTGTCGTCGCCGAACGAGAACAGCACACTCTCAAACGCTTATTTCTATCTCCCCTTAGCGGAACGTCTTATTTCTTAGGCATTTTCGCCGCCCATAGCTGCATCGGCCTCGGACAACTGCTCTTAGTTTACACCTTAGCTGCTCTTTTTGGCTCCCAATTTGAGGGCGCGATCGCATTAGGCATTCTCATTATCCTCCTCAGCATTGTCAGCTATGTCGGCGTAGGATTTATCTTAGGAACCCAACTCGCGCGCCGAACCGAAGATGTCAACTCCTTAGTCGCCGCTTTTGGCGTACCCCTACTCATTTTAGGCGGCGCATTTCTGCCCGCCTCTTTATTTCCCGAAACCCTCTTAGAAATTGCCAAATTTAACCCCATTTATCACATGAACGAAGCCCTTATTGGCGTTTGGGCAGAAGGAAAAACGGTATCGGAACTCAATCCCCATTTTGGGTTTCTCTGTATTTTTGCTGGAGCAATGACGATAAGTGGGTGGTTATCTTACCGGCGGATGTTAAGCGTCGAGCGTCGATTGTAATAGGAGTAAAGGGACAGAGGGGAATGCCAATTCTCCAAATACCGATTACACATCAACTTTGTCTCCTCGTCTCCTTCTGTTGTCTCAGACGATATAGCGTTTTTAAATGAAACGTAAACAATAAATGACCTAGAATTCAAATCCACCGCGCGCTCTCTCCGGGACGCTCAATTTGTAGGGACATTCAATTGAACGTCCCTACGTTAAAACGGTTTACATCCCGTTCAGAAATTCTATATGAGGAGTCTAAGACTCTTTCCCCTTACGTTTGAGGACTGATACAGTACCCAAAGTTCCGAGTGTGAAAAGTCCTAGCGCAGAAGCTGGTTCGGGGGTAGAAACTAACTCTAGCTTGGCAAATGATACAACAGCATCATCGGTGTACCGCATCGATAATTGCCCAAATTCCCCGCTTTCAAATGCCTGAAGAATTGAATTAGAACTATAGAAATCTAGAAGCTCTAGTGTAACAACAGAAGTTGAATTTAGCGGAAGTTCCTGAATTACATCGGTCACAATAAGAGGTAAACCTTCAATTTGAACTGTGTCTGTTATAATCGAAGTATCTGCTCCAGCTAACTCTAAAGTTAAAAAAGCAGACCTTAAAGCTCCTGATGTAGAAAAGAAAGGAAAATTAGTATCTTCGGTAAAATCAAATGTCCAGGTGGTTGACTCATCAACACCATCACCTACTATTGGGGTAATCGTTGGTGAATTAGGCTTGATAAGAAAATCTCCGTTAACAACTGGAGTTCCGTCTGTTGTGATTTGAGGCGTTGGGCTGCCTGAAGCCGTAGCGGAAATCGTAATCGCGGCTGCATTGCGAGCAAACATCGCTGGCACTAACGTTGTACTAACTAGCCCAAATATACAGGATACGAGTTTATTCGTTTTTATCATAAATGCCCCAGCTCTTGAATTCTATCTTTTGAAAAATATCGTACATCCAATGCCAGTTAAAAGCAAGTATCGATCGCGACATTATTTTATTTATCAAATTAAAGTTGATGTCTCTTTTGGAAAATTTATAATTACCAAAATTCGCTCGAGAGATTAAATAAGGTGACAGGATGTCCCCAATGACAAATGATAAATGACGAATGACAAATGACAAATGACAAATGACAAATGACAAATGACAAATGACAAATGACAAATGACAAATGACAAATGACAAATGACAAATGACAAATGACAAATGACAAATGACAAATGACAAA
>JAXHVQ010000106.1:0-8127 GCA_034189065.1 Cyanobacteriota bacterium | reverse complement strand
AATGACAAATGACAAATGACAAATGACAAATGACAAATGACAAATGACAAATGACAAATGACAAATGACAAATGACAAATGACAAATGACAAATGACAAATGACAAATGACAAATGACAAATGACAAAAATTTCCCCCATTGTTAAACCCGTTAGTCAACTCGAACTCGCTCCTGGCAGTAGCGTCAAAATCAACAACGTCAACTGGCAAGAATTCGAGTTAATTTTGCGAGAATTAGGAAATAAGCGCTCGTCGCGAGTCGCGTATAGCAATCAAAGTTTAGAGATAGTGGTTCCTTTACCCGAACATGAAATTCCCCAGGATTTAATTTCCGATATTGTGAAAACATTGCTGAGAGCAAGGGGAAGGCGCTATCAACCTTTTTGTTCGACAACCCTTAAAAAAGAAGGAAGCGCGGGAGTCGAACCCGATGCTTGTTTTTATATTCAAAATTATCGCTCTGTACTCGGTCGTCGTCCCTTGCAACCTGACGATCCTCCTCCAGATTTGGCCATTGAAACCGACGTTACCTCAAAAACAACGCTCGAGGCTTACGAAGCGATCGCGGTTCCCGAATTATGGATATACGCGCGCGACTGCCTGACCATTTATAATCTTCGGGAGGGACATTATGTGAAATGCGATCGCAGTTCGATATTTGGCGAAATCGCGATCGCGCAAATCGTTCCAACTGCGGTTCAGCGCGCTTGGCAAGTGGGGAGTCTTCAGGCATTGGAAGAATTAGAAGAAACTTTAATAAGTTAGTACCTTCTCAATCGGAGACACGGTTGCCAGACTGGGGTCGAGGCGAAATGCTTCGCGAAAAGCCGCAGCCGCTTCCTCGAGTTTTCCTTGCTCTTTCAGGGCGTTGCCCAAGTTGTAGTAAGCCCGGGCATATTCGGGATCGAGACGAATTGCTTCTCGATATTGCGCGATCGCCTCATCAAGTTTTCCTTGTTGGGCTAGGGTATAGCCAAGACTGTTGTATGCCAAGGTATTGTTAGGGTTGAGGCGAATTGCTTCTTGGTAGGCAGAGATTGCTTTTTCGAGTCTTCCTCGATTATAGAGAACAACACCGAGGTCGATATAAGCCCGAGCAGCTTCGTTGAGCGCTCGGCGATGCGCTTCGCGATATTGTGCAAGTGCCTCTTCGAGTTCTCCTTGTTGTCTTAGGGCATCGCCGAGAAATGTATAGGCGATCGCGTCATCGGGGTCGAGGCGAATTGCTTGGTGATGTTGCACGATCGCCTCATCGAATTTTCCTTGTCGTCTTAGGGCATCGCCGAGAAATATATAGGCGATCGCGTCATCGGGGTCGAGGCGAATTGCTTGGCGATATTGCGCGATCGCCTCATCAAGTTTCCCTTGTTGAACCAGGGCAACGCCGAGCAATTTGTAAGCTGCTGCATCGTCGGGGTCGAGACGAATTGCTTCTCGATATTGCGCGATCGCCTCATCAAGTTTTTCTTCGCCTCTCAGAGTCAAGCCCAGGTTGTAGTAAGCTGTTGCACCCTCGGGAGCCAAACCAATGGCTTCACCGAAAGCATTAGCCGCTTCGTCAAAATTTTCCTGTTGTCCGAGAACATTGCTAAGACCGTTGTAAGCCTCCGCATTGTTAGGGTCGAGGCCAATTGCCTCACTGAAAGCATTCGCCGCTTCGGCGAATTGTCCGAGCTCTATCAGAACCCTGCCGAGAAGGTTATACGCCCGAGCTTCGTCAGGGTTAAGGCGAATCGCTTCGCGGTAGACATTCGCCGCTTCAGCGAGTTTTCCGAGCTCTATCAGGGTTATACCTAAAACTTCGTATGTCCAAGTATCGCCAGGATCGAGGCGAATCGCTTCACCAAAAATATTCGCCGCTTCTTCTAGTTTCTCCTGGTCTCTTAGGGTCATACCTAAAGCCTTGTATGCCCAAACATCATCGGGATCGAGGCGAATGGCTTCGCGGTAGGCATTTGCTGCCTCCTCCAGTTTCCCTTGCCGCTTCAGAACATCGCCGAGAAAGGTGTAAGCTTCTGCGTTATTGGGCGAAAGTTGCAAAACTCTTCGCCACATCTCTTCTGACCTATTGTATATCTCCGCCGCTTGCGCTGCATTTCCCTGGACAAACAGCTCGTCAACACTCTGAGAAACCGCCTTTTGCGGCGCAGTAATTAGAGATAAGGCTAATGCCAACGCAACCCATCCACAACGCATTTTTTCGCTCCCCACGGTCGGCTTGCTATGGCTTGATTTTAGGATAGACTTCTGCAAGCCGTCAATTGGGACGCGAGAGCGCGCTTTTTTGTTAAAAATCGTCTAAATGTTCCAACAACGGGTTCTCTGTCCGAATCCTTATCCGCTATCGGCGATCGGCGATCGCGACACACCCCCTCAAATTCATTGAAAAATGAACCGCGACCCAAAATCGTTGCAATAATAAGCTAGGATCGTTCTTGCCAACTTTACCTTTAATTCGAGCCAGAAGCCGCATCCGATTTCAGGCCCAGCGCGCAAATTGCCATGACCCAGACTAACCTAGAGATTTTAGCCCAAACCGACCCCGCGATCGCTCAACTCATCGACCTCGAATTGCAGCGACAGCGCGATCGCCTCGAACTTATTGCCAGCGAAAACTTCACCTCCGCCGCCGTCCTCGCCGCCCAAGGTTCGGTCCTCACCAACAAATACGCCGAAGGACTGCCCGGAAAACGCTACTACGGCGGCTGCGAACACATCGATCGCGTCGAACAACTGGCCATCGATCGCGCCAAACAACTCTTCGGCGCGCAAATGGCCAACGTCCAGCCCCACTCCGGCGCGCAAGCCAACTTTGCCGTCTTCCTCACTCTCCTGAAGCCGGGAGACACCATCATGGGCATGGATCTCTCCCACGGCGGACATCTCACCCACGGTTCCCCCGTCAACGTTTCGGGCAAATGGTTCAACGTCGTCCACTACGGAGTCGATCCCGACACCGAACGCCTCGACTACACCAAAATCCTCGACCTCGCGCGCAAAGAACGCCCCAAACTGATTATTTGCGGCTATTCCGCCTATCCCCGTCTCATCGACTTTGCCAAATTCCGCGAAATCGCCGACGACATTGGAGCCTATCTCCTCGCCGACATCGCCCACATTGCCGGACTCGTCGCCACGGGACATCATCCCAACCCCGTTCCCCACTGCGATGTTGTCACCACCACCACCCACAAAACCCTACGCGGACCACGCGGCGGTTTGATTCTCAGCCGCGATGGGGACCTGGGGAAAAAGTTGAACAAAGCGGTTTTTCCCGGCACTCAAGGAGGACCGTTAGAGCACGTTGTTGCGGCTAAGGCGGTAGCCTTTGGCGAAGCCCTCACACCGGAATTTAAAACCTATTCCGGTCAAGTTATTGCCAACGCCAAAAGTTTGGCAAATAGTTTAATGGAACGGGGATTAAAACTGGTTTCCGATGGCACCGATAACCACTTAATGCTGGTAGATTTGCGATCGGTTAACATGACGGGCAAACGGGCTGATGCGTTGCTCGAGGAAGTGAATATTACAGCCAATAAAAATACCGTTCCCTTCGACCCCGAATCCCCCTTTGTCACCAGCGGATTGCGTTTGGGTTCGCCTGCGGTGACAACGCGGGGCATGGAAGAGGTCGAGTTTAACGAAATTGGCAATATTATCGCCGATTGTCTCCTTTCTCCCGACGACGAAACAGTTAAAAGCGATTGTCGCCAACGAGTAGCTCAATTATGCGATCGCTTCCCCCTCTATTCCCATTTGAGAATTCCCGTTCCCGCTTTACAGTAACGAATCGTCATTTGTCATTTGTCATTTGTCCTTAGTTGCTGTTAGCTGAATAATGCCCTCTCAAACCGTGAAACTGAGTCAAACGCCCAAACTTTGGAACTGGCGCGGCCATCAAATTTGCTACCAACACCAAGGAACCGAAGGCCCTGCGGTCGTCTTCATTCACGGCTTTGGGGCTTCTTGGGGACATTGGCGCAAAAATCTCCCCGTACTCGGAGAAACCTGTCGCTGTTACGCCCTGGATTTAATCGGATTTGGCGGTTCGGCAAAACCGCAACCCCTCGTTGAAATTGACTATACCTTTGAAACTTGGGGTCAACAAGTCGCTGATTTTGCCCTTGAGGTTGTCGGCGAATCTGCCTTTTTCGTTGGTAATTCTATCGGCTGTATTGTGGCGATGCAGGCGGCAGTGGATAATCCCGACTGGGTGCGAGGGTTGTGTTTAATTAATTGCTCTTTGCGACTGTTGCACGAGCGCCGCAGGGCGGAGTTGTCTGTATTTCAGCGTTGGGGCGCGCCCGGGTTGCAAAGACTTTTAAAAGTTAAGCCGTTCGGCCGTTTTTTCTTCTCGCGACTGGCTCGGCCGGAAGTTGTGCGAAAGATATTGTTACAAGCGTATCGTCGGCCCGAAGCGGTGACTGATGAGTTGGTTGAAATGTTGATGAAACCCGCCGGAGAACCGGGCGCGGCTGATGTTTTTATTGCTTTTACTTGTTATTCTCAAGGCCCTTTGCCCGAGGATTTACTGCCCCTTCTACCCTGTCGCGCGCTGTTGCTATGGGGAACGGAGGATCCTTGGGAACCGGTGATTCGGGGGCGCGAATTAGGGAAATGGTCAACCGTCGAGCAATTTATCGAGCTGGAAGGGTTGGGCCATTGTCCTCAAGATGAGGCACCTGAAGTGGTAAATCCTATTTTACAGGAGTGGATCGCCCGCTTTCAACCCAATGGGGTTGCCTCATAAAGCCGCACTTCTGCGCTCGTTATATTTCTGTGGGGAGCGAGCTGTTGTTGATTTTACTTAAATCTTGAATTTAGTGTCTGTATAAATTCATAAAATACTTGAGATTTGATTGTTTTGTGAGAATTAGTTTCTTTTTTAGTTATTTTCCTGAAAATATTCAATTTAAGTCCGGCCCAATGCAATAAAAATTAAAAGACAATCCTTCGAGGAAGAGGGTACGATCGATATCGGGGTCAATGATTTCGGGTTCAAACCGAAGCGCGCTCCCGATATAAATTCGCTCGGCAACAACACAAGCGTCCAACTTGGGAGCGATGACCCATTTTCCGTTCCCTATCGCTGTTTGCGATCGCCGCGCCTTTCAAATTGGATATGGTTTTGGAGATTTTAACGTTGACTGTGCGTCAGGGGAGTGTAGAAATCGCTCTTCTGCTGGGGGAAGGGGCATTGAAAGCGCCGATGCCGACGGGGGGATTATGGCTGGCGGGCGGACTGTGCTGTCTGGTTGGGATTTGGCTGAATATCGGTTCGCTTCGGCAGGGAGACGGTTCTGCACAGCCCAATAGCGCCCGCAAATTATTGGGTCAGAAATATTCCCGATGGCGGAAGCGTTTTCAAAAAGCCATCGCCCGTCGTCTGTTAGGTTTGTCTTCACCCCTTGTCAAGTTAAAAATTGCAGAAAATCGAATTTTTAAAGCCATTTCCCCCTGTTTAACCCCTTTCCTAAACCGGGAAATGCGGTTCGCGATGACGCACAACTCGCTCGCCGCGATCGCCATCGTCAATGGGCGCGGTCAGATTATCAACGCCAGCGATCGCGCCGAAACCCTCCTGGGTCTGAAAAAATCTCAAATCCAACAGCGTACCTACAACGCTCCGGAGTGGAATATTACCGACTTCCAAGGAAACCCTCTCCCCGAAGAACAACTGCCCTTCCAACGAGTTTTAACCACGGGAAAGACGATCTTCAACGCCCGCCATGCCATTGAATGGCCCGATGGCACGAAAAAATATCTTTCCATCGACGGTTCTCCTTTGAAAAACAAGTTCGGTCAAATTGTAGCTGTCGCCTTCGCCCTTTCCGATATTAGCGAGACCCACAACATGGACGAAGCACTGCGCGAAAGCGAAGCGCGCCTCAGCGCCATTGTCGAAGCCACCTCCGACGCGATCGTCATCATCGATCGCGAAGGCTGCATTCGTTTTGCCAACCCTGCCGCCGCTCAACTTTTCAACCGCCCTCTCACAACGCTGATGGGCTATTATTTAGGTTGGCCTTCTGTCAATCATGAAATTACTGAAATCGAGATTCTGCAACCCACCGGAAAACTCATCATCGCCGAAATGCGCGTCACGGCAACCACGTGGGACAAGCAAGAAGCTTATCTCGCGTCCCTCAGAGATATCACCGAACGCAAATACGCTGAAGAAAAACTGCGCGAGAGCGAAGAAAAGTACCGCCAAATCGTGGAAATGGCAGCAGAAGGCATTTGGATGCTCGATCGCAGTCACAAAACCACCTTTGTCAACCAGCAAATGGCGGAAATGTTGGGCTATGAAGTTGACGAAATGATGGGCAAAAGTCTTTTTGATTTCGTACATGATACCGAACGAAGAAATGCACAAACCCATATTATTCGCCGTCAGCAGGGCATTGAAGAAAAGTACGATTTCAAGTTTCGGTGTAAAGATAAAAGTCCTCTATGGACAACAGTTGCAGCCAGACCGCTTTTTAACAGCGAAGGGAGATATAGCGGCGCACTGAAAATGGTCGCCGATATTACCGATCGCAAGTTAGCCGAAGCCCAACTCGAACATAATGCCTTTTACGACTCCCTCACCGACCTTCCCAACCGCACTCTATTTATGGAAAGGTTGGCGCGCGCGCTGTACTACGCTCGGCGAAACAGCGGTTATCCCTTCGCCGTCTTATTTTTAGATATTGATAATTTTAAGACGATCAACGACAGTCTCGGCCACGTGGTTGGCGATCGCTTGTTGGTAGAAATTGCCCGCCGCTTGGAGACTTGTTTGCGAGAGAATGACACCCTCGCGCGCTTGGGGGGAGATGAGTTTACAATTTTACTCGAAGAGACCGAAAGTTTAACCGCAGCCATTCCTATCGCCCAGAAAATTCACGATATCCTCAAATGTCCCTTCAAATTGGAAGGACGCGACGTTTTTACCAACGCCAGTATTGGCATTGCCATCGGCAGCAAGGAGTACGATACGCCCGAGGAGTTGTTGCGAGATGCCGATGCCGCGATGTATCAAGCGAAAGATTCGGGGAAAGGTCATTATGCCTTATTCGATCGCGCGATGCACAGGAGTGTTTTAGCGCGCTTGCAGTTGGAAACCGATCTACGACTGGCCCTCGAACGGGAAGAGTTTCTCCTATATTATCAACCGATTATTAATCTCCAATCTGGCTTGCCTACTGGGTTTGAGGCATTGGTTCGCTGGCAGCACCCCCGACGCGGTTTAGTGCCTCCAGATGAGTTTATTCCCGTCGCCGAAGAGATGGGGTTAATTGTGCCTTTGGGGTGGTGGGTGTTGCGAAAAGCGTGTTTGCAACTGTCGCGATGGCAGAGAATGTTTCCTGATGACTCGCCTTTGTCGATGGGAGTCAATCTTTCGGGAAAACAGCTCAAGGAGCCGGATGTTGTCGAGCAAATTCGAGATATTCTCGCGGAAACGGGGATAAAAGGGAGTTGTTTAAAGCTCGAACTTGTGGAAAGCTTGTTGATGGAAGATACCGAAGAAATGCTCGACACTCTCGCTCAACTGAGGGCGATGAAGATTCAACTTGCCATTGACGATTTTGGGACGGGGTATTCTTCGCTCTCGTATTTGCATCGCTTCCCTGTGACGACGCTGAAGATCGATCGCTCGTTTGTGATGGGGTTAAAGTCGGATCTCAGCAATGGCGAGATTGTTAAGGCGGTGGTGAGTTTAGCACAGGCGTTGAAAATGAACGCGATCGCGGAAGGCATTGAAACCGCCGAACAGTTTAGGTATCTTCGGGAACTTGGCTGCGAATTCGGACAGGGTTATTTTATCGAGAAGCCTCTGGCGCTTCAAGGGGCTACTCTTTTTCTCGCTCGACGAATTCAGAGTCAGGCAGTAGGCATTCATAATGAATAATGAATAATGAACTTTCCTTAAAAAAAGAGGATTGAAATTCAGGAAAAAATCCACGATCGCACCTATAATTTAATAATAGCGCGATCGCTACTTCAGTTCAAGAGCTTACATGCTGGGGGGGTGACATGAAGGCTAAAGCGCTGATAGAATCAGCGTCATAGCCCTCATCCCTCGTAAATAATCTGGGAGTTTGTTTCGATTTTTATCCATTAACTTCTCAACAGTTTCCCAAC
>JAXHVQ010000105.1:0-20506 GCA_034189065.1 Cyanobacteriota bacterium | reverse complement strand
GTGTATTAGGGTTGCTTAAAAATTAAAAATTAAATACAATTCCCCCCTGCTCCCCCTGCTCATCACAACACATATTCAGCAAACCCTATTTATGTAACTGCCGTTTCACTCCCTGGAGTAAAAATGGACCTATTAATAGTAAAGCAAGGATAGATTCTCCTAACCCTGAAAGTGGCCTGCTAACTGTTGGCGAGGCAGAATTCGGTGCGGTTTCGAGAACCGTAAGCTCTTCCGCAGCCGAATTCACTTTCGTTTCTAAAGAGGGTGGAATCGCCTCATTTGTTATCATTTTCGGCGATGCTTCAGATGCAGGCGGATTTGGGGTTGCCGCATCCGAGTCCGCATGAGATGATGAAGAAGCGCGATCGCTCTTTTCATGGGGATGGTTGGCGTGAGCGAGTACAACTCCACTCCAATTTCTCTGCCAGTTCATTATTAATTATCCAGTTTAACTAGCGGCCTACATTAAAATTTTAGAACGAATACTGAAAAGCCCCCGTAATCCGAAAATCAGGAGAATCTCCAGTCAAACCCGCCCCTGCACCGATCGCAAGAACGCTCAGCGGCGTTAGCTGATAGCGCGCGCCTAACTCTAACAATAAAACATCTTCATTTTCCTCCTTTTCTTGCTCGTACACCAAGTCCGTAACGAGCAGAGTTTCTGAGTTCAGCCGACGACTATAACCCAACGTTGCACCGAAAAGATGGCTGCGCTCCGCCGTTCGATTCTGGTCGTTGTACGTATAAGATAAATTTAAGTGAAGGCGGTCTAAATTCTCCCCCGTTCCCAGCGTTTTTGTGGTA
The DNA here is from genome assembly GCA_034189065.1 of Cyanobacteriota bacterium. Taxonomy (GTDB): domain Bacteria; phylum Cyanobacteriota; class Cyanobacteriia; order Cyanobacteriales; family Spirulinaceae; genus FACHB-1406. The sequence goes on along the minus strand of JAXHVQ010000105.1, from coordinate 19,702 downwards.
ATAAACTTGACCGTCGGGTCAACGCCCGCGCTATTGTCTCCTGTGGGAAAATCAGCCCCAACTGAAACAGCAAAAGCAGGCAGCTCTAAACCTTCAGCATTAAAATTGTAAAACAGTTCTAGTCCGACATCTCCCAAACCATCTTCCACCCCCGAGCCAAATTCAAACGGAACGGCAATGCGTCCTTGCCAATTGGGTGCAAAACCATACTCGATGCGAGGTTCAAAGAGCAAGATATCTTCTCCGTCGTTGCGTTCGTAGCGAAACACACCTTGCAATTCTCGTCCTTTATAAGGAACGGGATAAGCATCTTCAACTTCAAGAGGGATTCCCTCTTCTAAGTTTAAATGATCCGCAGCCTGCGCTGCTTCTTGCCACAACATCGATGTTCCCACTAACCCCAAGCTGAGACTAGCGAACAGCCAAAATAAAGATTTCAAAATTTTCACTCCTAGAGACCTGTGACTGTATTTTATTCTGCTACTAAAAAACTTTCGGCTGAGGGTTCTTCGTCCATCGAAATCGATTCGATGTCGGGAAGACTGCCGTATTTCTTATTCCACCCTTCGAGCATGACTTCAATCATCTCGGAATTGATTTTACCCGGTGCCATTGCTTCGGGTGACATCTGCATATGGGGCATGATTTCCATCATCGCGTCCATAAATGAACCTGGACGTTCCCCGTCTTGAATTCCAGGAGTCAGTTTGAGTTTAAGTTGTTCCTTGAGTTGCTGGTGCATCTGTTGCATTTCGGCATTCATGTTGCCCGGAACGCTATGCTGCATCGAAGAATTCATCCCATTATGCTGCATTGAAGAATTCATTCCGTCACGTTGCATTGAAGAATCCATCCCATTATGCTGCATCGAAGAATTCATTCCATTATGCTGCATTGAAGAATTCATCCCATTATGCTGCATTGAAGAATTCATCCCATTATGCTGCATTGAAGAATTCATTCCGTCATGTTGCATCATAACCGGCATCATTTCATCAAGCATTTCCATCATCATTTGCGTCATAGCACCCTCGTTACTTTCAATCCAGTCGTTGTAGTTGAGAGGGTTGATATTAGGTCGGGGAGTTGCGAACTTGCGAGCTAATTTCTCATCTCCCGGTTGATAACTCATTGCGTCCAAAACGCGATAAAGTTCGGCTCGCTTCTGTTCGATTGTCCAGCCGTCATAGGCGAAAATGTCGTAGGTAATGCCATGAAGCATATGCAAATTGTCGAATACATTAGCCGTTTCTGGAGAAAGGCGACTGTAGCGAGGCATTCCTTCTCGACTGAGAATCATACGTTGAGGGGGGTTAGGAATGACTTCTGATTTGAAGAGAGCTTCCATCCTATTGAGCATCATATCTTGCTCCTTGTCATTTCCTCCAATCATCATTGACTCATAGATAGCCGGATGCCACCAGTGAGCGGCGTAGAAAAAGTTATTATTTTTGGGGTAGTAATTGCGCGTCAGGCTGAAGTAAGGTTTCATCATTACGCCAGCACGACGCATCGTTACGTCGAGGGGTGCGGGACTTAGAGCGATATCGCTATAGGTCGATCGGTAATAATCGTAACCTTCTTTTAGAACTTTTTCCTTTTCATTCCAAGGAATATCAGCATCGGATATGACATCTTGAGTCATTTCGTGCAACAGGTGAACCGAGTCGATGGTGCGGAAAAGTCGCCACGTTGCGCGAGCAGTGTAAGGGGCATACAATTCCATTGTTGGCTCGATGCGCGGCGGGTTGTTGTAGACGCTGAGGATTTCTTGGTAGAGTTTGTCGTCTTCTTCTGCGTGGCGAGCGAAGGGGGTCAAAAGTAAGATATCGTGTAGTTTGCTGTGGGCAAAATGAAGCGCGCCTGCGACTTTATAGCTTTGTCTGTGACGATTGTAGAATGCCAGTTGGTAGGGGGTATTGGGATGAGCGATGGCGTTGCGTTGTTCTGCGGTTACGGGTTGTTTGTTCAAACCGACGATTAAAGCAGTGGCTAAGGCGAGGAGGGTTAATTTTTTCAGGTGTTTGCGTCGCATGGTTCGGACGAGCATGACTAAAAGGTTCGGGTCTAACGTTTTTTGTGGGGTATAGAAACTTAGGATACAAAAAGAATATGAAATCAGGATGAAATTGTTTCAGTTTTTCATGTATAAATTGCCTCTAACATGAAATCATGAAATCAGAATGAAATCCTATTCTTTCTTATGATATAAGTTTGTTTTCTGTCTTTTGGTGGAATTTCAGTTCATCAAAAGTCTTTATGTTTAAAAACAGCAAACAATCCACAAAATAGGTTTTATGCTTTTAGTACATGAAGAGTATCAATCTAGTTTCGATGTCGCTATGCGCTGTGCCGTCGAGTGCGAACACTGTGCAGAAGCGTGTATGGGTAACTCAGAAATGTTGAAGTGCGCTCGTACCTGTCTTGATTGTGCAGAAATTTGTCGCACGATCGCAACTTATATGGTACGCGGCTCGCGGTTTATTCCTCACTTAAGCAAAGCCTGTGCCGAAATTTGCCAAGCCTGTGCTGATGAATGCAGTTCCCACGATATGGAACACTGTCAAAAATGCGCGCGTGCTTGTGGCGAAGCAGTAAAAGAATATAACAAGATTGCTTCTGTCGCTGCTTAGAAAATAAAGGAAAGGGGATTGAGAGAGAACGGTATTGATAGGACTGTTTTGAACTCTTCTGCGAATGCAGACGGGAGTAAAAAAACAGTAATTTTTGCGATCGCTCATTCCCCATCGCGCTGCTGCTATTCTTGTCTGCGAGGAGGCATTGCTAAGGGAAGAACGCAATTGAAATTCAAAGAGAGTTAAATGTGAGGTTAAGTTCTATGGAAAACGTTAATGGAAAACACCACCATCATTCAAAAGATAACCCTCGTAGCGGTCATCACGGTCATGGCGGTCATGGCGGACACGATAAACACGCCGGACACGATCCAGAAATTTTTAAACGGCGCTTTTTTATTTGCTTAATTCTCACCGTCCCCATTCTATATTTTTCGACTCAATTACAAAATTGGTTGAGCTACCAAGCGATTCAATTTCCTGGTTCTAACTGGATTACGCTGGTATTTGGGATCGTTATTTACTTCTACGGGGGCTGGGTGTTCCTGAAAGGAGCTTGGCACGAATTCCAGAGCAAAATTGGCATGATGACGCTGATTGCTTTGGCGATTACCGTTGCTTTTGTCTATAGTCTCGCGGTTTCATTTGGATTTCCGGGGAAACCGTTTTACTGGGAATTGGCAACGCTGGTTGATATTATGCTGCTGGGTCATTGGGTGGAAATGGCTTCCGTACAAGGTGCCAGTCGCGCTCTAAAAAATTTAGCAGAATTAGTCCCTTCAACCGCACATCGCCTTCAAAATGGCAAAGTCGAGGATGTTTCGGTGGGCGAAATTGAGGTTAATGATTTAATTTTAATTCGTCCCGGCGAGCAAATTTCTAATGATGGAGTGGTGGTTGAGGGTAAAACTAATGTGGACGAGTCTTTCCTGACGGGTGAATCTCGTCCCGTTTCTAAGCAGGAAGGGGACGAAGTTGTAGCGGGTTCGGTGAATACCGAGGGTTCGGTGCAAGTCAAAGTGACTCGCGTAGGCGACGAGACGACGATTAGCCAAATGATGCGTTTAGTTGAGGAAGCGCAGAATTCGAGGAGTCGATATCAGGTGTTGGCGGATCGTACCGCTTATTGGCTGACGTTGATTGCGATCGCGGCGGGTACAATCACCTTTGTCGTCTGGCTTTCCCTCAGCGATTTACTATTTGCCATCAACCGCACTGTTACCGTCCTCGTCATTACCTGTCCCCATGCCTTGGGTTTGGCTATTCCTCTGGTAATTGCCAATTCCACCGCTTTAGCCGCGAAAAACGGAATTTTGGTACGCAACCGCGATGCCTTAGAACGGGCAAAAGATATCAAAACGATGGCCTTTGATAAGACGGGAACGCTGACAGAGGGACGTTTTGGCGTACAAAATATTTATGCCGAAGGTTTAGAGGAACTAAAAGCTATCGAGATTGCAGCCGCCTTGGAAACCGCTTCAGAACATCCTCTCGCTAAAGCCATTGTCACCGCTGCCGAACAGCAATACCTGAATTTACCCCCGATGAGCGAGTTTCAAACGGTGACGGGTCGAGGCGTGGAAGGTCAAGTAAAAGGAAAAACCTATCGCCTCGGTCGTCCAGAATGGATCGTAGAACGGGATTTACACTTACCGCGATCGCTAAAAGCGGGACTGGATAACGCAGAACTACGGGGCGAAACCGCTGTAGTCTTGATGGATTCTGAAAAGGCTTTAGCGGTTATTTCAATGGCGGATCGGGTACGCGAAAGGGCGAGGGAAACCGTAGAGCAGTTGCAAGCACGAGATGTTCGGGTGGTCATGATTACGGGCGACGCAGAAGCGGTGGCGCAGACGGTGGCTCGAGATTTAGGAATCGATCGCTATTATGCTCGCGTTTTGCCCGAAGATAAAGTGAGGATTATCAAAACGCTGAAGACAGAAAACGCGACGGCTTTTGTCGGCGATGGCATTAACGATGCGGCTGCCTTGTTAGAAGCCAATATGGGGATCGCCATTGGTGCGGGAACCAATGTGGCAATTGAGTCGGCTGATTTGGTTCTGATAGAAAACGATCCTTTAGATGCAGTGAAGGCGCTTAATTTGGCCCGGAAGACCTATAGTAAGATGATTCAAAATCTTTTTTGGGCTACGGGTTACAATGCGATCGCGATTCCCTTGGCGGCTGGAGTTCTCTATGCTTGGGGCTTTTTGCTCTCGCCTGCGGTTGGTGCTTTGTTGATGAGTCTTTCGACGGTCATTGTGGCAATTAATGCCGTGTTGTTACGTCGCGCTAAGCTATCGTGAAAAGAGCAACCGACTTAGGATTGCTATATTTCTCGACGTGGCGAAAACGATCTTTATACAATCCAAGAAGCGATAACTCCGCCGGCGAGCCAAATGTAGGAAAGCATGGCGAGCCAAAAGAGCAACTTTTCTAAAATTCCTTTATTTTTACCGCTATGGTGATGATGCTCGCTCTCCTGTTTGTTGTCGCGATCGCCAAAACGCAACCAGACGAGAATCCCTGTTATTGCTAGGAAGACTAAGTTTAACCAAAATGTGTAGTCGATCGCAAAACGTTCGGTTTGTGCCGCGCTTTGAGAACCGCCACTGTTTTGGGGAAGCAAACCGAAAAGCGCAAAGCCGTAGTGCATTATAATTGCGCTTCCGACTAAAGCAGCCAGAAAAACACCTAGAATATAAAATGCGAGTTTCCAGCCGTAGTATTTGGCATTGACGCGAATAACAGGAAACACAACTAAATCGCTAAAAATAAACGCCATCACCCCCGCAAAACTGACACCGTTGCTATACAGAATCGAAGCTAGCGGAATATTCCCCATTGAACCGATAAAGGTGAAAAAAGCAGCAACCGGGCCGATGAGAGTATGCTCTATAATCGCGAAAAACCCGGGATTGTTGCTCTGGGAAGAGCCGATAAACAGCGTTTGGAAAAAGGAACGAGGTACAAAAGCAGCAATAATTCCCGCTACAGTGAAGCCAAAGGTGACATCTTTCCACACCATTCCCCATTCCATAAAATATCGGCGTGCTACCTGCTTCCACGCTTGTTTGCTCTGGATTTTTTCTTTCCAGTCGGGAATTTCTTGATTTTCCTCTTCTTCTCCTTCTTGTTCGTTCAGTCGTCTCCTGGCTTTCTGAATCGTTTTTTTGGGACGAGTAAAACGCACAATTTGCCAAGTCAAAATAATTAGGAGGAAGCCGCCTAAATATTCGCCAACAACAAACTGCCAGCCGAGAAAAATGGCAATAATAAAACCTAGCTCGATGACTAAATTAGTTGAGGCGAGGAGAAAAGCGAGAGAAGGAACAAAACCGGCTCCTTTTTTAAACAGAGATTTGGTTGTGGCGAGGGCAGCAAAACTACAGGAACTAGAAATAAAACCGAAAAATGTCCCTAAAGCAATACTTTTTTTTCCAGCTTGCCCCATTGTTTGTTTCATGCGCTCGCGCGTTACAAAGACTTGAATCGCACTGCTGATGATATAGCCGAGAATAAAGGCCCAAAGAGCTTTCCAAAAAAAGCTCAAGGAGGTTAAAGCAGCTTCGCTATATGTACTTAAAAATCCACTATCATTCATAACTTTTAAAGGTGCAAACTCTTGTCAGTACCGCGTTCAAATACAATCGCTCCGCAGCAGTAGCTTATAGTTGGCTAGTTTAGAACCAAGTAACAGAGAGGAGATCTGACCAAAGGAAGAACCTGATTTTAGCCCTAGAGAAATAGTCCGATTTCATGCTGATTTCATCTTTGCGAACTAAGAAGGGCTGCTGCTGGAGAAAGTCAAAAATTTAGCGATCGCGCCCAGTCACCCCAAGTTCAAAAAACGTTGCGACTAATCTCTAATGTTCCCCCGTCGATTCTTCAAAGCAGTCAATCGGCGCGAAAACAAAGTTAACCACTCGAACTTGCCTTGGGGAGTCGGATAGCGAAGGTACTTCCTTGACCCACTTGACTTTGGACGCTAATACTGCCATGATGAGCTCGGGCGATTGCCCTGGCGATCGCGAGACCCAAACCGGAGCCTCCTCGATGCCGCGATCGCGCTTGATCGACGCGATAGAAACGGTCAAAAATTGTCTCTTGTTCTTCTGGAGGGATTCCGATTCCCGTATCTTTGACCTGAATCAATGCCCGATCTTTCTCTTCTTTCAAAATCAAAGTCACTTTCCCCCCAGCGGGCGTATATTGAATGCCGTTGCTCGCTAAATTAAAAAGTAGGCAATAGAGTTGCTCTGTATTTCCTTTTACCTTCAAAGGTTGAGTCACTAATATTTCAAAACTTAATTCAATCCCCGAATCTAACGCTAAAACCGCCAATTCTTCACCAATATCGTTAACTAAGTCGTTGAGAACAATTTCCTCCTCTTCAATGAAGGAGTCCAGATTTTGGTTCAACTGTCGATCGATCCGACAAAGTATTAATAAATCTGCAACCAAATGCGTTAATCGCTGATTTTGTCGGTCGATGACTTGCAACGTCTCTCGCACGTCAACTTCCGAAATCCGGGGTAGCATTAACATCGATTCTACCGTCGCTCTCATCGCCGCCAGGGGGGTTCGCAACTCGTGAGCGGCATCGGCGGTAAACTGTTGCATTTGTCGATAGGATTGATAAATCGGCTGCATTGCGCGTCCGGCTAACCCCCAACCGGCAGCCATAACCAGCACCGCGACGACGGGTAAACCGAGCAGTAAAATCCATTTCACATTAGCCACGTAGCGATCGAAATCTTGCAAGTTGCGTCCAACCTGAAGGTATCCCCAATCGCGGTTATCCCGGGTATGCAACATCAAAGAAATTTGACGGTAGCGAGTTCCTTGCGCGTCGGCAAGCGTCACTAACTGCCGTTCGCCTCGAATTCGGGGCAATCCTTCCGGTTGCAACCCGGCGACGGCGACGAGGTTTCCCGATTTTTGGAATAAGCGCAGATAGTATTTATTGTGCGCGATCGCTTCAATTTCATGACTGTCCGTATTTCGCAAACAACCTTCAGTCAAACACGCATCGGGTAATAGGCGAATTGCTTCTGGTTCTAGCTTTCCCGGTTCTCGGAGAACGGTTTCTAAGCTGTCGTGAAGGGTGCGGGCGACGGATTGAAGTTCTTGTTCGATGGTAATTCGATGGGCGTGGGCGACGGCTTCGTAAACGCCCAAACCGCACAAGGCGAGAATTAGACCGAGGATTCCAGTATACCAAGTGACTAATTGCCAGCGCGTTTGCTTAAAGAGTTGATTTTGTTTCACATCGGCGATTGCGTCTCTTTGCCTGTATTAAGACGATATCCTAGTCCATAAATCGTTTCAATTGAATTATCGCCCCCGTGTTTTTCCAGTTTCCGCCGCAGCAGGCGAATTTGGGCTGCCACAACGTTACTCATCGGTTCTGCCCCGTATTCCCACAGGCGTTCCAAAAGTTGCTCGCGACTGAGGATTTGGTTGGGATGGCGCAAAAAATATTCTAACAACTGAAATTCTTTATGAGTGAGGGGAATGATTTGCTTTTCCGCGGCGACTTGAAACCAAACGGTGTTGGTGTTGTAATCTAAGGTCAGTTGACCGACTTGGAGTTGCGGGGGTTGCAGTTGAGGCGATCGCCTGTACAATGCTCTCAGTCTTGCGAGTAGTTCTGCCATGCCAAAGGGCTTCACTAAGTAGTCGTCCGCCCCGGCATCTAATCCCGTTACCTTATCGCTCATGCTATCTTTAGCGGTAAGCATGAGGACGGGTAATGAATTGCGGTTGCGCCTCAATCGCTCCAGCAATTCTAGTCCAGAGAGTCCCGGCAAAAGCCAATCAAAAATTCCCAAATTGTAGTCTTGCCGACTGTTTTCTAAATAGTCCCAAGCTTCATTCCCCTCAATCGCCCAGTCAACGATATAGTTGTATTGAACGAGCGTTCGTTTAATGGCTGCTCCCAAATCGGGTTCGTCTTCAACCAGTAGGATACGCATTTCAATTCTCTCAACGGCTGTGTTGTCTGCTCGTTTTCGGCTGTCGCGTCTGCAACCAAATCGCGATGCCCGTACTGGCTAACATGAGAACGCCAAAGGCGTTGAGGAAGGGATAAATGATTTCTAAGTTGATGCGACCGAATTTCCCGCGATGCCAGTCTAGCAACCACAGGAATTCATTGCTCTTGCCGGTGAGGACTGCGACTTGAAACAGCGAGCCCGTAATCAGGGTTAAGATTACCGGCAAAAACATAATCGGAGCAAGCCAAGCATGGATTCGACGCAAACGAGCTTTGTTCGTTGCCATCATCGTTCGAGTTAAAGGTCGTTTGGTTATAGAAGTCAATCCTACCGTGACATCCTCCAGCACTCAATCAAAGATTAGAGTGCTGGCTTCCCAAACTCACGATTGGGCATTGCTCCCCTACGCCAGTTATCTAGGCACATAGCCCCCGACACCTCGACTTGAGAGCCAATTTCTTGCTTTTCGGGAGTCCCCCGATACGTTTCTAGACCCCGATTGAGTAGCTCTTGGGCTGAAGCGATATCTCTATCCACCTCGTATCGGCATTCAGGGCAAGAATGTACTCTATCCGAGAGTTCTTTTCTGACTGTGGTTCGGCAATTTGGGCAAGTTTGAGAAGTTCCCCGATGGTCTACTTCTTCCACGAATACACCTCCCTTCTTGCCAACAAACTTGAGAATAGAACGGAACTGCCCAAACCCTGCATCAATCGTGTGCTTACCCAAAAAGCCTTTTGCCATGATGCGAAAATCAATATCTTCGATGAAGATAGTATCCGCCATGTCACAAAGCTTATGGGCAAGTTTGTACTGATAATCCTTCCGCTTGAAAGCGATATGATTATGCTGTTTTTCTACCTTCCTTCTGGCTTTTTCGTAGTTCTTGGAACGCTGTCTTGGTTCGCTACCAGGTGCGCCTGTCGGCGACGCGGGGTCGCACCGCTTTTGTTTCTTCGCTAACCGACGTTGTAGCACTTTCAGCCGACTTTGTTCAGTTTTGAAGAATTTTCGTCCAGGCTCGACAAAACCATCACTGGTAGCCAGGTAGGACAATAGCCCCACATCGACCCCCATAGCATGACCATGAGGAGAAGGTTCTGGAATTTCAACATCTGAGTACAGCGCGACAACAGCAAACCATCCCATTGCCTTCTTGACTATCCGCACTTGTTTGATCGCAAACCCGTCAGGGATAGGTCGATGCAAGTTGATTTCCACTTTCCCTAGTTTCGATAGTTGGATATGCCAACCTGTAATCGGGTTGGTTTTGAATTGCGGGAATAGCATTGACTTCATCTGCCCCACCTTCTTGAAGCGAGGAAAACCATAGCCCCTCTGACGAAAGAAGTCCCAAGCATCGTGTAGTCTTCTGATGTTGGTTTGCAAGACTTGGGATGGAATAGATTTGAGTCGAGGAAATTCTTTCTTGGCTTTGGGGAGATTATTCTGCTGTTGATAGTAGCCCGGAAAGGGATAGTCTGCACTCATAATGTACTCAGACTCTAAACTACACCTATCTATGGGACACTTACGAGAAGCAATCCAATCCTTGAGTTCCCGTAGGGCATAGTTGTAGGACACCCGCAACGTTTCCAACCATTCATCAAGTAGTTGGATTTGTTGGTTGTCGGGCTTGATACGATAGGTGTAATTTAGAATCATGGCTGTATTCTACCACAGTTAATAATTGGGCTTCAGTCGCAACGCGATCGCGCGCTAGGAATCCAGGCGAACCACTCGAATCCCATCGTCCCACACTTCTAACGCTGTCATTCCAGGAAAAGACGAAGTACGAGAGCGATTTGGCGCGTCAATGAGGCGAGTCACCGCTTCGATTTGCTCGAAATTGGGGGCTAATTCCATTACAGTTTGTAAAAATTGGCGGACAACTCGCCGTTGAAGTGCTAGGGGTTCGCAACGCAAACTCGTGCGATTAAGCGTCCCATCGGAAAGACTTTGTTCGAGGAGTTGGGACGCGCGGGTTTCCAAATACTCAACTTCTGCACTTAAAATTTCTGCCGTTTGCGCGATCGCGGTTTCCACTTGGGGGTTAAAGTGGGTTTGAAGCGAAGGAATAATTTCGTTGCGAATGCGGTTGCGCGCGTATCTGAGGTTCTGATTCATGGCATCTTCCCACACCCGAAGGTCAAATTGCTGGCAAACTTCTAGGGTTTCGGCGCGCGTAAAGTTGAGGAGAGGACGCACGAGATGGATGCCGGGTGCGAGAGAACGTTTCCATCCCAACGCTTGCAAACCATCAGTCCCCGCACCGCGAACTAAATTATACAACAGCGTTTCGGCGCGATCGCTCATCGTATGACCGGTTACAATCTCTGTATACTCCCCTTCTCGCGCCATTTCCACCAAGGCTTCATAGCGCCAAACTCGCGCGGCAGCTTCGGTTTCTTCGAGGTCGCGGGCAGTTTTGAGATAAAATGGGAGTTGATGCGATCGCGCAATTTCTTCCACGTGCGCCGCAATTCCCGCATCCGTAGACCAACCGTGGTCGCAATGGGCCACTGCTAGGGTCCAATTCCACTTTGATTGTAGATGTAGCAGCAGCTCGAGCAAACACAGAGAATCTTGACCGCCCGATACCGCAACTAACACCCGCTGCTCCCATTCTAACAGTTGCCGCTGCCGACAAGTTTTGTGCAGGCGATCGTGAAATTTTGTCCAAACCATTTAGCATCAATTAAAAACTAAAAATTAAAGACAATCCCCCCATTCAAAAAACTCTCGAATTCCTCCTCTAATTCATCTGTACTCAAGAAGAGAAGTCGATCGAGAGTCGTTCGGCGAACAATAACTAATGACCTGTACGGGCGGGGTTACCCCACCCCTACCAATGACCAATGACCATTAATTAATATCCTTCCAAATATCGTCAAAAACCTCATCTGCGTCTTCGTCTTTCTTCTTCTCATTGGCAGAATTACCCCAAGGTAAATCTTCCTCTTGACCTAATCCGTCCAAACCCAGATCGTCGTCAGACGTGGCAAAAAGATCGTCCTCTAATCCCTCATCAGTTGCGCCAAAAATATCGTCAATAGCTTCTTCCTCGTCATCCCTAAAAATATCGTCAATAGATTCTTCCTGAACTAAAGTAGCAGAATTAGAGACTTCCTTTTCTCCCCCAAAAAGGTCGCCTAACTCTTCTTCCTCTACACTACTCCAAAGTTCTTCGCCAGAATCGGCTAAAGATGCTTCAACTTCTGGAGACTCTTCTTCCAAGTTACCAAATAAATCGTCAGCAGCTTGGTCTTCAGCATCGCCCCATAAATCGCTGTCTGCGTCTGTTGTAGAGGCTTCAGATGTTGCCGTACCCTCTTCCTCCTCTACCAAATCGCCAAATATATCGTCCGTTTCTTCCTCGTCAGTTGCAAACAAATCTGAGTCTGCGTCTTCCTCATCTCCCGAGGCAAACAGTTCGTCTTCCGCTGTTTCAGTTGCAAACAAATCTGAGTCTGCGTCTTCCTCATCTCCCGAGGCAAACAGTTCGTCTTCCGCCGCTTCAGTTCCAAACAAATCTGAGTCTGCGTCTTCCTCCTCTCTGGCAGCAAACAGTTCGTCTTCCGCTGTTTCAGTTGCAAACAAATCTGAGTCTGCGTCTTCCTCCTCTTGGGAAGCAAACAGTTCGTCTTCCGCTGTTTCAGTTCCAAATAATTCTTCAGCCGCTTCTTCTTCTGCTTCGTCAGTTTCTTCAGCAGTGAAGAGGTCGTCTTCCTCGTCTTCAGCAGCAAATAAATCCTCAGCGACTTCTTCTACCGCCTCATCAGAAGCAAACAATTCATCTTCAGTTTCCTCTTCAATAACTGTGAATTCGTCTACATACTCAGAAGCATCTTCAAATCCTTCGTCCGCTGCCTCAGCCACAGCCTCACTCGTCACAACCTCCTCTACACCACCCGTTAGCGGTTCGAGGGCTGGTTCTTCAATGGGGGTAGCATCTGAGGGACAAAACTCAACGTGAATTCTGACTTTACCACTTTGCCAACCTGTGGCTCCGAACTTGAGAACTTCACACGGAATACCTTCTTCGCTTAACCAAGCTTCGGTGTCTGCTGTCAGTCCGCCGACGCGATGCTCGAGCATTTGGACTTTTAGCGCTTGGGCGAATTCGCCTACCCTAAAGGTACCGTGTCCGATTAAGAATTTTTTCGACTCGCCTACAGAAAGAACTTCTCCTGCTGCAAGTGGTTCAAATTGTTTATCCACGTTGGTGTTACCCCATTCGTTCTATCGATAAATTTGCATCGGGCCGGTCGATGCGCGGACTGTCGGCTTTTGCTAAATTTAACCCGTGCCGCTCAGAAAAACCAGCCGTAGGAATGCAATCCTTTTCCTAAAAGATTCACACCAAGATAGCAAATCCAGACTACAACAAAACCAGTCGCGGCTAAAATTGCCGGTCGCCGTCCTTGCCAGTCTCGCGTAATGCGGGCGTGGAGGTAGGCGGCGAATACCAGCCACGTAATGAGGGCCCACGTTTCTTTGGGATCCCAACTCCAGTAAGAGCCCCAGGCTTCGTTTGCCCAAACTGCCCCGGCAATAATGCCGATGGTGAGTAGGGGAAAGCCCAAGCCAATGATACGGTAGCTGATATTGTCGAGAGTTTCGGCGAGGGTGAGGCGTTGGGGAGAAAGGGCGCTCGGCGAGGTTGCGGTTGCTGGAACCCGGTCGAGGACGGCGGTACTGGCGTTGTTTGGGCTGAGGGTTAGACTGGGAACTTCGTCGGGAGAGGCGGTTTCGGGCCCTGGGGAGGAGGGGGTTTTGGATTTAAGACGGTAGCCTCCGGTTCCAACCGAACTGCCTCGCAATTCGATGTTTTGCCCCCGCGTGACGATGAGAAATGCAATGGCCAGCATAGCCCCAACCATGAGCGTTGCGTAGCTGAGCATCATGATGCTAACGTGCATCATCAGCCAGTTGGATTTGAGGGCGGGAACCAACGGCGCGGACGTTTGCATCTCTGACGGTAGGGTTAGGGCGGCGAAGGCGGTAATTCCCAGGGCGAGAGGGGCGGAAAATACGCCTACCAAGCGACTGCGCGAGGTGCGTTCTGCTACCCAGTGAATCGCCGTTATGCCCCAGGCGAGGAAAAATAAGGATTCGTAAAGGTTGCTAATGGGGAAGTAGCCAGCCTCTATCCAACGGGCGGCGAGGAGGGCAGCAATACACAAATTTGCAGCAGCCATTCCCGCGCTGGCGATGCCTTGGAGATAGGGGATTTTGGGAAATGCCACGCCTACCCAGTAAGCCAGTACGGTGAGGAGGAGAACGGCAAATGATGTGTTATCCAGCGCGTTTTGGAGAGCGACTAAATTCATAAAAGGGCGGGGGAGGGAAGTTTGGGAATTTAAGTGTAGTTTTGGAGTTTGACGACTCCTCGCTTGTCAATCATATCTTACCGCGATCGCGCCCTTAAGGGGAGAGGGGGAGAGCGGGGGAGCGGGAGATGGGGAGAGGGGGAGATGGGGAGAGGGGGAGATGGGGAGAATTGTTGCTTCCTGATTACTGTTTACTGGTAACTGGTAACTAATGACTAATGACTAATGACTAATGACCAAATCACGGCAACCACTGAGGTCGCATTCCTGGAATCGGTAATTTTTCGAGGGCAGGTGGCGCATTTTTATCGGGAAGAGAGGATGGCGTAATTAATAACCACAGGTTGCTGGTCGCGATTGCCTCCCCCGAATTGGTTCTCAAAATTGCAGTGGGTTCGAGTTGAGGATCGACAACGACGCGATCGAACAATATCCCCAAACCATCGGGGGCTAAACTCATGTGAATGTCGCGGTAGTCGGGAAGTTTCAAAATCGGCGCTCCCTGTTGCTCTTCGAGGTCGATTGCGGCAAAATAGGGCTGTTCGCTGTATTGTTCCCCTTCAATTAACTCGGTTAACAAACAGTACAGCGTCGTCCCCGCCGGGTTAAATTCGCAGTTGACAATCGACCCTCGAACGTCGGCAACTTTGCGCTGCGTCCCTTGATTGTCAACCAAATACAGGGATTGGACGTAGCGTAAATCGGGGTTATTTTTATTGAAATTCACCATCGCTGCGGCCGATCCGTCTCCATTAAAGCTGAGAATCCGGCCGAATTTGGGCAAAAAATCGAGAGGTTCTTGGTCGGGGTCGAGGGATAATAGAGCAATTCCTTCCCCCTTGCCGCTGACTAAGGTTTTACTGTCGGGGGCGATCGCGAATTCTCCCCCCGGCGTATCGCTTAGGCGTTCGATGGGACGGTCGTCGCGTTCGATCCACAATCCGACATCGGCGGGATTTTTGCGGTGAATTCGCTGGACGACGATACTCTCTCCATCCCGAGATAAATCGAATGCGAGATTCTGATAGTCTTGATTATCGACCACTCGTTGGACGCTGCCGACGGTAGATTGGTCGGAGGAGTCCAAACCCGTTGGTGCGATATACAGTTGTTGTTCGAGGGGGTCTAATTCTTTGCTGCGTCGGTCGATGGCCGATACCAGAATTCCGGTGCGATCGCGATAGGGTTTAAAGTCGGTGACAATTAAATTGGGCGGCGTAAGGGGCGTTTTTTCTTCGGTGGTGAAGTTAAATAAAATCAAACGTCCTTCCTCGTCTCCCTCAACGCCGATGTAAGCAAAAGCGCGATCGCGCGTGCTAAATTCCGCCTCGAAGGGTAAAATTGGCGTTCCTTGGTCTTCGTCGGTAAAACGCTCTTTCGCCCCTTTTACACTCAGTTGATAATCGACTCCGTAGGGTGCAGGCGCATCTAAAGTGTAAGCCATCGTGCGGCCGACCCAGCTCGTTTTACCCGACAAAGGCGGTTCGAGGACGAGATTCGTTTCGACACTTTCTCGATCCATCGGACGGCTGAACGTGAGGAGAAAAGCTGTATCTTCGGCGCTGACTTTTTGATTCTGCCAGCTAAAGTTTCGCACTCTCGGACCGGCGTGCAGCCAACAGTCTCCCGTACACGCCCTCCCTCCCCACGTCATCAAAGCAATGGTAATACTGAGGGTGAGGATCGATGCAATTGCCACGCGATCGATGGGATGAAGGAAATTTTGTATTTTTGCCTTTGCCATTTCAGTTATCAGTAACCAGTAATCAGTAATCAGTAATTGGCAGAAAAAGCGTTTCATTCTTATTTGGGATGACCAATTCCCAATTCCCAATTACTCATTAAACTCATAAGGATTTCTTGGAGTTGGTACCTTTTCAATATTGTCAGAAGAAGCCACCTCAATAACCGCTTGACGTTTGCCAGCAACGGTTTCTGTAATCATTCTCCCTTCAACCTGCAACCAGCGATCGGGGGGATACTCTGCGCGTCCGTTGGGAAGTTTGACGATCAAACCGACGGGATAAGCATCCACCGCACAACAGGTAATCATAAATCGACAAATATAAATATAATTT
Organism: Cyanobacteriota bacterium; assembly: GCA_034189065.1. Taxonomy (GTDB): domain Bacteria; phylum Cyanobacteriota; class Cyanobacteriia; order Cyanobacteriales; family Spirulinaceae; genus FACHB-1406. The sequence continues at coordinate 3,716 of JAXHVQ010000105.1, read as the reverse complement.
TCGCCCAAATCCGGGGAATGGACGGCAAAACCCGTAACGTTTGCACTTTGACCGTTGTAGGCATCGGGTTCGGGATAGGCATTAAAGGCTCGCACCCAGTCAATAATCGTGCGTTCTTCGGGTTTAGTCGTCGTTCGGAAGATTTGGGTTTGGGTTTGGGTGTTGGGCAAAGAAGCGCTTACACCTCGTTGGAGGGCTGTTTCGCTGCCTAAAATTTTAGGAGGAATGAGGAGTCCCGCGATCGCGGCCGCTAACAACAATCCCGTACTCCATCCCTTGGGAAATAAGGTGATATGCTGACCGGTTTGCTCGACTTCAAACCTCCCCGAACGCCGGTAGCGCCCATACAAGTCCCAACATTTCATCCCCCCCATCGCCACAAAGATAATCCCCGTCCCAAAAACCAGCACCGTATAGTTAGGGTGAATCAACAGGCGCAATCGACCCGTTATCCCTAATTTCAGCAGGACAGCACCCCAAGCGACCCAGGTTAGGGCATCGAGCCAGGGTAAAATGGGTTTGTCAGATTTGTTGGGATTTTTAGGCGTTGCACTGACAGTCATGGCAAAAATATAGCGTTTCTATTTGGGTTGTGAAACTCGAGCTTCAACAAGAATGGGAGAATAGAAGAATAAAAGAATGGGAGAATGAAAGAGTTTGAGGGACGAGCGAGGAGTTATTCAGGCGTTGGCGCTCCCGAACGGCTGTTGACGTTCTATTTAGAAACGCTATAGCCTAAAAGAAATAACTATAGCCTAAAAGAAATAACTATAGCCTAAAGTGAGGATGATGGTGAGTTGGGCGACGATAGCGAATAGATAAGCAATGGTTCTCGGTCTGAAGATCGATAGCATCAAACCAATGGCTTTAATATCAATGGTGGGCCCAAAGACCATAAAAGCGAGCAACGAACCCGTTGTAAAGGTTGAGGCAAAGGCGAGGACAAAAAAAGCATCCACCGTCGAACAAATGGAAACCAACGCAGCGAGAAGCATCATCGCCAGAATGGAAGTAATGGGTCCTTGACCTAAACTGAGAACCCATTCGCGAGGCGCTAACACTTGGATGGCAGATGCGATCGCGCTTCCCAAAATCAACATCGCCCCCAATTCTCGCAATTCTTGGAGGGCATTGTTAAAGAATAAATTAAGCTTGCGCGATCGCAACTTTTCCGGGAGGCGATCGCCCAATGGATTGGAGTCCATCGCTGCTTCCATACGCACTGGTTGACTGCCGGACTGTCCCAGCAGAAAGGTTCCCGACTGTAACAACGCTGGAACGGCTTCGGACTTTTTAGCGGGAAGCGGTTGGCGCGCCGTTGCCCCCCTCAAGGTCAGCACCCGTTTGGCTAAATCCGGCTGAAGCATCGGTCTGGGGTCTTTTTGGACGCTAAACAAACACCCAACGATCGTTGCAATAATGAGTGAAAAGCCAATGCGCAACAAAACCACTTGCCAATCTTGAAACGCCACCCAAGTTGACCAAATCACCACTGGATTAATGGTCGGCGCAGCCAACAAAAAGCCGACGGCGACGGAAGTGGGCGCGCCTTGAACCAGCAAGCGTCGCGCCACTGGCACGTTCCCGCACTCGCACACCGGGAACAAAAATCCGACGCAACTGCCGAGAAAAGACCCCAACAGGGGATTTTGGGGCATTTTTGCAATGAGTTGACGCTCGTCCACAAAAAACAGGAGGGCGCTTGAAAGCAGAACTCCCAATAGCAAGAAGGGCAGTGCTTCTACGAGCAGACTGAGGAAGAGCGTAAATCCGTTATACAGTTGATTCATAGGGACTGTCGCTCGGACGGCAAGCGCGATACAGACTTGGGCATTGGCAATTGTATCTTACTTTTCCACCAACTGCTTTTGGTAGGGGTTCTAAATTTTAGGTTTTAGGTTTTAGGTTTTAGGTTTTGGGTTTTGGGTTTTGGGTTTTTACCTCTAGCACTTAATCGCTAATCCCTTCTGCCTTCAGAGCGCTAAACTTTTGCCAGAGTTCGATTTTTTTTTGACTTGGCGCGATTGCTCCCGATCGTGCATCTGGGCCCAAGGTCGAGGGAGGATTGCCGACAAGCGGCTTGTTGCAGTTCGCGTTCGACGGTGAAGACGTTGGCGTAAAGATTGGTAACGATTTGTTTGCCTAGTTGAGTTGCTTCTAGATAGCGCAGTCCATCCTTGAAATAGGGGTGGGCAACTTTCCAGAAAAAGTTGGGATAAGTCGCTCGTAAATCCCCTGCATTTTGACAACCCAGACAAGCGTTTGCGCCGGTTTCTTCAAATTCGCAGTATAAAGCAGGCAGTTTTTCGAGGTAGCGTGGGTCTGCCAGTTGACCGATTAAGTCGGCGGTGCGCGTCAGGGCGGCGTAGCCAAAAGTGTCGGCGTACCCCTTGTCTTTGGGGACGGGGAAGCGGGTTAATTCGATATTGCCTTCGATGGTTTCGGCATCGATAATCGAGCAATCTCCAAATTGTTCGCGCACGAATTGCTTGCTGCGATCGACGTGGTGGGGGGTGAGGCTGGCGGCAGTTGCTGTGGGGGAGAGTTCGATGAGGCGATCGCTAATTCCGGTGGCGTAGAGGTTGCATTCGGGGCAGTCTTGGCGACAGGCTCCTTTGACATAGCCAATATCGTGAAATAACCAAGCAACAATACTATTGAGCCAAGTTTCGGGCGCGACTCCCCCTTCGAGTTTCTGTTTGCCGAGCAGAATTTCTTGGCCGGCTAGGGTGACGAGTCGAGTATGTTCTGCATCGTGATAGGCTGCGTCACAGCGTGCCAGCGTTGAGAGCGCTAATTCTGCCGCGCGACCGAGACAATCGATATGGCTGGTGTTGAGACTGCCATAGGTGGAGCGATAGCCTTCCTGGAGATGTTGGATGAAGGTTCGGGTCGATAGGTCACAGAAGCTCAACATGGCTTTTTAGGGTACGCGCTAATGATTAGGAGAGAATCCATTGGTCGGGTAGGGTTGAGATTTGCCTCTTGGCGCGATCGCGCCCTTGGGGGGTTGAGTTTTTGAAAAGTGATGGATCGAGATTTTGGATTTTTTGTTTCCCTACTCTGTAGCTTCCTCGATTTTGGCTCAAAGGGGAACCAGAAAAACTCACCGATCTAGTGCTACTGTAGCGGCTTGCGCGCCATTTAGCCGGGGGGACGTGACCCCTCAGTTGGGGGAAACCTCATAAAACCTCAGATTATTTCGGCGCGATCGCGGGGGTAATGAAGGGGGAGTTGGGAACTTAACTGTTGGGAGTGGAAACACGGATGACCGATGCCGCTTTATCTCTCCCTAGCCTATCAAATATACCTTCTTGTGAGTGGCGATCTCGGTCACAGTCGCGATGTGTCGTCGATCGACAGGTGGGTGGGGCGATTTACGGAGAGGACGCACCTCAGTATTCAGCGCAATTTCGGAGATCGTCATTAATCAGGGTTTGCTGAATAAGTGTTGTGATGAGCGGGGGAGCAGGAGAGCAGGGGGAGCAGGGGAAGCAGGGGGAGCAGGGGAGCAGGGGAGCAGGGGAGCAGGGGGAGCAGGGGAGCAGGGGGAGCAGGGGGGAATTATATTTAATTTTTAATTTTTAATTTTTAATTTTGGCTCTCCTAGACTAAGTAGGCTATATTAACAAGAGAAATACCAGTTTAACAGGATTCTTCTTCTGAAATTATCAAAATTACTCAGACCATAAGCTCTCTTTTTTATAAGCTTAACC